>NZ_JAOBZT010000005.1:0-110343 GCF_029839005.1 Stenotrophomonas sp. GD03958
GCCCCGCAACCCTTTTGCTTCAAAGCGCTCCAGTATCGCTGTCACGGCTTCTGCAGCCCGGCCCGGTGATGCATCTATGCGTTCCAAGGCCTCCATGGCGGCGGGCACCGGCGCGTTCGGATCGGTCGTGGCCACCACCGTCAGAGCTCGCCCTCGGATGGTGTCTTCCACCGTGGTCCACTCGTCTGCGAAAAGCTGAGGGTTGTCGGTGAGCAGAATCACCATGACGGGCCCGGGTGTCAGCAGACGGTTGGAACGCCCACGAACGGCGGCGCCATGGTGCACATGAATTGCTCTCGCGTGGCCCACCTCGTCGAGCTTTAACAGAAAGTCATAGCAGGCTGGTGTATCCATTTCATTGCAGACGATGTGGATTTGGCCCTTCGCCCATTCTTGAAACCCTACCGCAGAGGGCTCTAGCTCTCCGCCGGCGAAGCACGCTTCTACGAACTTCCGGCCCATCAGGCTCAGTCCCTTTTCATCAATGAGGGCCCATCGCTCAAAGGTTTGCCTATTGAATCCAGGTTTCCCGTGCAGTCCTAAGAATTCCTTAGGGTTCAAATTTCCGCCGCCTCTCCCTGGAAAGATTTGGTGGCGCTCGGCGATCAAGGCGCGCCGCAGTAGATCGACCTGGCCAAACGACAAGTCGCTCAGCGCCTTGATGAAGTGGCGCTTGAGATGGCCTGCGGTTTTGCCGGTAGCGATTGAACAGGCAAGGCGGCCATAGACGGTGGCCTTCTCGGCCTCGATGTCCATCTCCAATGCCCGCAGCATGGCCAGAAAATCTTCCGAGGTCATGGCCTCCGCGTTCTCGGGGAACACCTGACCCTCAAGCGCGGCACGGGTGAACTCCCGATAGCGCTCCTCAGTGCGCTTGGCAAGCCAGGCGGCGATGAATTTTGGGCCCTTCGAAAGAAGGGCGAACGGACCGGAGATTTCCTCCAGTGGGGCAAGGTCAGGGTAGTCCATCGGGGTCTCGTGACGGTTTGCGGGGCCAGATACCTCATCCTCAAGCCTTCAAGCCCGTTCTTCAATCCTTCGATTGAATTCCCCATCCGGGCGGTGGCCTCTTTCACTGGGAATCCTGGCTCCGCTGACGCAGCCGCTAGGACAGGCCTCCTCCACGCTGTTCCGGCCCTTCGATGCGCTCCTGGCGTTGCTCACTCCCGGGTGCGGATTCGTCCAACGCTTCGCCCGCCGGTCCCCACGAGGCGCATCCCGCGCCGGTGGAGAAAGCAAATGAAGCGAGCCAACGACATTCGGGCCCAATACCAGCTGGCCATGGACGAAGAGGGCATCCTCCTGGCCGCTTCGCACATTCTGGAGCGCCGCCTGCAACGCCAAGGGGCCATCACCGACCCCAACAGCGCCAGCGACTACCTCACTGCCCGCTGTGCGCACCTGGATCACGAAGTGTTTGGCACGGTGTTCCTGGACACCCGCCACCGCATCCTGGCCACCGAGCACCTCTTTCAAGGCACCATCGACGGGTGCGAAGTCCATCCCCGCATCGTCGCCAAGAAGGCACTGGACCACAACGCCGCCGCGGTCATTTTCTTTCACAACCACCCCAGCGGAAACCCCGAGCCCAGCGCGGCCGACCTCGCCATCACCGACCGCCTCAAGCAGGCCCTTGCACTTCTCAACATCCGAGTGCTGGATCACCTGGTGATCGCGGGCACCTCGCACGTGTCGATGGCTTCACGGGGGTGGGTGTGACCACCCCCGTGGGAGAAGAAGCCTGTGCCGGAAGTCGCCGCCGGCCGCTGCGCGCCGGCATCTGAAACGCATCTGCATGGAGGGAAAGCACCAACGCCTTCGGCGCGATAAGTGATGTTAGGAAAAACTGCGGCCTTAGCTCCGCAGTTTTTGCTTTTAGTCAAGATTTTGTCCACTAAGGCCGTGGACAAATTTTCAGGGTGATCTACCTTGAATTCAGGGATAGGCAATGCCGCCGACCAAGACAAGAGGTGTCAAATGAGCGCAACCGTCACAACCAACGAAACCAAGATGATCGCGTTGGGATTGAATCCCGGCTTGATTGAAGATTATGCAGCGGTCTCCTTGGAGCCCGTGAGCTTTGAAGAAGAGGACAGCCTGGGCTGGGCGACCACTTGGAGTGCGGTTCATGCCGTCGAACTCCACAACGGCGGGAAGGTCTACGTTAACGGCCGATCCTTCTACGTCTCTCAAGCCAAGCCCGGTTACAAACACCTGCTCAAGTGCTGGCGAGAAGAGCAGGGGCGGCGCGCAGAACTGGCTAATGATGGGTGACGTGGCTCCTCGGATGAACGGTTATTGGGGAGACGGAGAGCTCGGAAAGAGTGAGAGGGCATCCGTGCTTCACGGCATCCATTTCGTCAGTCCCTCGGTGGGTGGCCCGCTCTTCAATACGGTGTGGCTTCCCACGCTTGCCGACTTGCGGGCGCTGCTCACTGACGCCGACCGCTGCAAGGCAGCCGAAACCGAGGTATGCGCGTTCATTGGCACGTTCGTGGACCCGTTGCCCCCTGAGCTCGACGAGGTCATTTACCAGCCATCGATAAAACAGATTTCCAGCTTGCCGGATGATTGCGGGATCGGCGTGGGCGTTTTTGTGACTGACGCGTTTGCGTTCGTCCTTCAGCGCCTGATTCAGGAGGCAATGGCTCAGCACCGTGCGCGTGAGCTGGATGGGTTATGGAAAAAGTCAGCGGCCGGTGGCAAACGCCCCAGGCTCTGACCGCTGGCTCAATGGGCCCTACATGGCCCACTTTAGTGCGCATCCAGATCTACCCAGCCCAGTTCGGGGACAGTCCACCCGAACCGGTATCCGGCGCGGTCCGCTGGTTAATTAAGAGGAGGCAAGCCATGAAAAATTTTCACAACGTTCAACAAAAGGATGGGGAGTTTTCAGCCGGTCATTCTTGGATACGCTCATTTATGAGGCCCTTTCGTATTGGGTCTGGAGTCGACTGGGAAGCCGCTACTAAAGAGGCGGTAGCGAAAGTCGTCAAGACCGACGAGTGGAGGGCATTCCTAGATGAGCGAGGCGCGTCAGATAAAAGTCCTTCTATCACCGAAGACTAACGAGGCAAAGGCGGCTAGATAGCAATGGACCCCCTTGCGCGTTTTCAGATTCGAGGTATCGGTAAGGGAATGGCCCTTTCTGGGGCTACTCATCCCCACTCAATCCCTCTCAAGGAGACGATACCCATGACACGCAAGACCTTCCTTCGCGTCCTTCTGCCCATCGCCCTGGCTTCGCTGGCACTGCCCGCGTTCGCCGCCGACACCACCGCGGACCTGACGATTCAGGGCACCTTGACCAACACCTGCCAGCTGTCCGTGACCTCCATCGAAGGCATGGACTGGTCGGGCATCTCTGAAGCTGCCGCCCGCACCTCCGGGCTGAGCATCGTGTGCAATGCGGGCACGACTTACTCCATTTCGCCGGGCCAGGGGCAGAACTTCGGCCTGCTTTCCGGGTATGAGACCTACCGGGCTGTGACCAACGGCGCCGGGGCTTACATCCCCTACGGCTTCTTCAAGGACCCGCAGGGAAGCCAAGTCTGGGGGGATGACACCGACGCGTTCACCGGCGTTGGCGACGGCACCGTCCAAAGTTACAACTACGCGGTGCGCTTCCTGGCCCTCAAGCAGGCCGTGGGCGGCAACTACACCGACACGGTCACCGTCACCGCTATTTACAACTGATTCCCATCGGTTGTCCCGACGCCCCCAGCTTGCCCCGGGGGCTTTTTGTTGCCGCAAAGATGAGTAGGTATGGGTTGACGGAATGGTATTCCGATCTAGCTTGAATGGAGACACCCCCAAAGGAGACCCCATGACCCATTCTCAACGTTTTTTGGCCGTGGCCGCCGCGTCCTTGCTGTCCTTTTCGGCGTCCGCCGGTTCCATCTCCGTTGGCCCCACCACCCTGATGGCCGATACCTCGGCCAAGCACGTTGCCGTGACGCTGCACAACAGCGGGGACACCTCGGTGCGTTACCAGGTGAAAGCCGTGGGGTGGAATCAGGCCACGGGGCAGAACGTGTTTTCACCCACCACTGAGATCGTGGGGGCGCCTACCTTCGTGGACGTCCCGCCCCAATCCAAGCGCACCGCCCGGTTGATGCGGGTGGGCGCGCTGGGCGAGCGGCGCTACTACCGCGTGCTGCTGATGCAGCTCAAAGACCCCAACGCCCAGGGCGTCCAGTTGCTGGTCAACCAGGACTTGCCCGTGGCCTTTGAAGCCACCAACGCACCCATCCCCCAGGTGACCGTCCAAGCGGTGGCCAAGGGCTACCGCCTGACCAACCACGGCCAGACCGCCGCCCGCGTGTCGTCCATCGGCCCGGCTGGTGGCAAGCCGTGGCGTGAGGGTGCGTTGGGTTGGACCCTGCCGGGGGCCTCGATGACCTACGAGACCCAGCCGGGGCAGCGCGCTGAAAACCTTTCAATCACCGTCAACGGCCAGCCCGTCACCGTCCCTGTGGGGCGGTGATCGATGCGTGGCCACGCCTTGGCGTTGTTGTTGCTGGCTGCATCGTCGGCCAGCGCAGCGGTGCCCGATGGCGTGGCGCCAGCGTTCCTGGTGCCGGTCATCGGCGGCAAGGCCAAGGCGGATCCACTCACGTTCTGGCAGCAAGACGGCCAATGGTTCGCCGACCCGGTCACCTGGCGCGAGGTCGGGCTCCAACTTCCCGCCGGTCAAACGGAGCCGGTGAGCGCGCAGGCGCTGGGCGTGGGCTTTGCCGTGGACGAGGCCACCGCCACGGTCGCCTTGGACCTGCCAGCCGACCGGCTCAAAGCTCAACGCGTGGCCCGTGACCGCGCCGAGCGCGGCCCCATCGCGCCGCCCGCTCCCGGGGTGCTGGTGAACTACAGCGTGGCAGGCATGGTGTCCGAGCAACAGCAGGCGTTCTCGCTGGGCCACGAGGTCCGCAAGGCGGGGCGTTGGGGCGTTGTCAGCACCAGCGGACAGGTCAACACCGACACGGCCGGCACCGGCTACGTTCGCGGCGTGACGCGCTGGCAGAAAGACGATCCCAACCGCTTGGTGACCTACCAAGCCGGCGATGTGTTCGCTGGTCCGTCGTCCTCGCCGGTCAACCTGGGAGGGGTGCGCGTGGCCAAGGACCCGCGGGCGTTGGACCCGTTGACGCCCACGTATCCGGTCCCGATGCTCGGCGGCGTGGCGCTCGATCCGGCCACGGTCGAGGTCTTGGCCAACCGCGCCCGCGTGCTGCAAGGCCGGGTGGGGAATGGCCCGTTCACCGCCGATGGCAGCGCCGTGGGGACCGGTGCACAGCAAACCCAAGTGGTGGTGCGGGACTCTTACCGCCGCGAAACGGTGGTGAGCGATCAGCGCTTCTACGTCGCCCCCACGCTGCTCCGCAAAGGGCTCACCACGTGGGAAGTCGCCGCTGGCCGGGTGCGCCAAGGAGAGAGCGATTACGGGACATTGGGCGCGACCGGGTCGCTGGCGTGGGGCCTCAACGACCGGTGGACCCTGCGCGGCACCGCCCAAACCTCATCGGGCGGGAAGGCCAACGTGGCGGTGGGGGCCACCACGGTGCTTGGCACCTACGGCACGCTGGATCTGGAAGTGGGCATGTCCACCCAAGGCGGCCAACGCCAGGCCGTGGCCTACGACTACCGCGGCCCGAGGTTTGGCGTGCGCCTGGAGCACGAGCGCCAACAGGACTACTGGCGCCTGCGCGCCCACGGTGCCGTGGAGGTGGAGCAGCGCACCCGGGGCTCGGTGTTCTGGCGGCCCACGCCCCAGTGGTCCCTTCGGGCCAGTTATTCGGACGTGCGCACGCCACGCTTTCGCACCGCTTATGCCGACGCCGGACTGACCTGGCGTGGCAACGGGCACACCGTGGCCGTCTCCGCCTTGCGGGATCTGGAGCGCAAGGAAACCCGGGTGGAGGTGGGCTACAGCTACGATTTCGGCCGGGGCAAGGGCGTGAGCGTTAGGGCCCGGCAAGCCCCCGATGCCACCGCCTGGGCCGTCCAAGGGCGCGCCCGTCCCACGGTGTTGGGAACCCCTGTCGGCTTGTCCGCTTCGGTGGACGAAGGAGCGGCCGGCCAGACGGCCCGGGCCAACGCCAACTGGACCACCCGGGCAGGGTGGGTCCAGATCAACGCCGAGCACGGGCCCAACGGCACCTGGACTTCCGGTTCGATGACCGGTGCCGTCCACCTGGAACGCCAGGGCGTGACATTCCTGGGTCCGGCCGAATCCTTCGCCGTGGTGGACGTGCCCGGCCAAGCCGGGGTGCCGGTGAGGGTGGGTGGCCGCTTGGTGGGGAAGACCAACGCCCAGGGCCGCTTGGTGGTGGGCGAGGTGACCCCGATGGTGCCCACGGAGGTTCGCGTAGACGATCGGGCGCTGCCACTGGGCACCCAGTTGGCCGAGATCGAGCAAACCGCCACCGCGGGCCGCCAGGCCGGCATGCACCTTACCTTCCCGGTCCTGACCGAGACCGCACGCACCTTCCGCCTCACGGGCCCGGCCATCGAAGCAGGCACGGTGGCCAAGACCGCGACCGAGACTACCCAGGTGGGCTACGACGGTGTGCTCTACCTGGAGCAGCCGCGCCCCGGCCAGACGGTGGAGGTGGAAGGGGTCTGCAAGGCCCAGCTGCCTGCGGACCTTGGGGCTGCGCAAACGGTGGCCGAGGTGGCTTGCCGCTGATGGGGAGAGCCTTTGGAAAAAAAGTGTTGCTATGCAGCAGGTGCTGCGGAAGTGGCCCTCTACCATGGGGGTGAACGATACTTGGGACGGATACAGGGCGGATAAGTGGATCGTGGACGATCTCCGGGCGACCAAGGGCAAGGGCTGCGGAATCCACCGGATGGCTCTGTTAAAGCAAGAGGCGGGAAATAGCGGCACCGAGCAACGGAAGGCGGCGATCGGGACATAGACGGGGAACAGACATGGAAAAGCCAAGGGAAGTCCAGAAAGTCCTCAGAAAGACGGCCAGCAGTGGCAAGGTGGACTACGCACCACCCGTGGTTCTCAACGAGACCAGCAAGAGCAAGCTGCAAGCGTTAGCTTGGTTCATCCCCCATAGCGATGGTCGAACCACTTTCTCGCTGAAGCTAGAAGGCTTCGTGAAGTCGAAAGGCCAGCCCTTTATCGAGGACAAGACCAAGACCCTGACGTTGTCGGAAACTTCGTCCCTCCAGCTCCTTAAATACCTACAGACACATCTGCCCCTTGCCGCTCAGTCGGAAACGGGGGAGTTCATCTTGATTCGGGTGGCCAACGGCGAGGCCAACCTGACGGGCCATGATCCTCAAGAACTGGTGGGTGCCCTGACAAAGGTTCTATCGCAGTCAGAGTTGCTGGGTCATTTGTCCAGCACTGAACTCACGCATGAGCTAAGCACGGCGCTGCGTGGGTCAATCCGCTTGAGCGAGATGCGATCAGCGGTGGCCGAACTGCGCTCCAACCTCACCCGGGGAGAGGCGGTCGAACAGACTTACCAGGCCTGGTGCGAAAAGCACTGCTGGGCCTTTGGCAGCGCCTACGTGGTCCGGGATGAGGTTAGAGGCATTACCACCGGTGACAATCTCGATCTGATGTTGCCCAATGTCATTGCCGGCTATCGGGACATCGTCGAGCTCAAGCGACCGGACAAGGATGTGCTGCTCTACGATGCAGCCCACAAGAACCACTACTTCTCAGCGGACGTATCCCGTGCCATCGGGCAATGTCATCGCTACCTGGACCTCCTTCATGAGGCAGCCAGGCACGGTTTGCTGGATCACAAAGAAGTAGTCGCCTACCACCCGCGGGCCACCATCGTCATCGGGCGGTCCAATGAGTGGTCCGATGAGCAACAGCGTGCGCTCCACGGCCTCAATCAGCGCATGCACGGGATATCCGTGATGACCTACGATCACCTGCTGGCTCAAGGAGAGCGCCTGATTGAGATGATGAGCCCTAGCGATGGGGATGAAGATGCTGAGACATCAGCTGATGATGACGACATTCCTTGGTAAGAAGTCCCACCCCTCACACCAATAGTCTGGCCGCTATGTCTACGTTAGCTCCCCGGGAAAAACGAAAACTTGAAGATTTGTTCGGAATGAGCAGTGGTTACGTTCTCGACTTTTCGAACAGCACATTTGCTCGGTTCTTTGAAGAGGTGGTTTATCTGGACATCTACGGAGGGAAGTACAGCGAATATGGCTCGTCGAAAGCCAACCATCTGCGCTGTTTCTGGACCAAGGAAGATGATTTCGTGGTGGGTCGGGTAATTCTGGGGTTGCTAGAGCATTGTGGGGATGTCGGTCATCCCGCCTTAGAGCGGCAGGCTCTGTTCAAGGAGTGCGAAGCTGTAGGGACACGTCTGGCGCAAGCGAAGGCAGTGGCGGATATAGAGGCTATCGAAGGCGACTCGGAGGACTTCCAAAAGGTGGCCAAGGCCGCAAGGGAGTGTTTCGAGCGAAACGAGCCTGAACAAGGCTTGGACCGGTTACACACCTTTCTCGTCAAGTTTCTTCGGAAGCTCTGCGAGGAGCACGGTATACCTAGGGACCGTTCGGTGCCGTTGGGCGGTCTGATGGGTGGATACGTGAAGCGCGTCAAGGAGGAAGGTCTCCTCAAGTCCAAGATGGCGGAGCACATCCTAAATGGCGCGACTTCGATATTCGGCCAATACGACTACGTTAGGAACAATCACACGATGGCTCACGACAATCCAGTGCTCGCCTACGACGAGGCGCTGCTGATCGCTAGCAACGTTGCCAGCACTGTGCGATTCATCAAGGCGTGTGAGGAACGATGGAAGCTAGCGCGGCAGCAAGAAACGGTTCTTCCCGATGATACTGACATCCCGTTTTAATTGCCTTCACGCTTGCCATTGTGCCCGCGCCGCCTGATTCCACCGGGTGGCATAGGCGGGAGACGAATTTTTCTGGTTCATGACCCAGTTGGGGTAGTGCAACACCCCCACGCATCCGGCGTGCAGCCGAGGCCATGCCTAGGGGCCCCGCGCAGACTTCCCATTTGCCCGGTCCATGACCCCCATGAGCGCCTGAGCGCGCAAGTCGATGCCAGCGAGCAGGTTCCCTTGATGAAAGTCGACGTGAGTGAGGGAGTAACTCATTATCGAGGCCGAGGGCGAGAGTGGTGGTACTGCCAACGGTCGAGGTTATTCCCTGATGCCTGAACTTCTACATCTAGTCTCTCTACGATAAGCCGCCGGAGGCCAGCGATGGGAGGCCGCTAAGCCTGCAGGTGTTTGGTCAAGGTGTGCTGGTGGAGCGCGTCTATCGTGCGACAAAGGAGGTGTTCCACTCCTGCAGTCGGTTCCCACGTTGCCCACCGACCAAGGAAGACTGAAGTGGGTCAGGGCGCTTGAACGGGTCGGAGCAACTGGCGGTCGAGAAGATCCAACAGAGCATCCGCAACATCTGCGGCGGCCACCGCCCAATCGTTGTCTTCTCCGAAATACGTTTCCTCCAGCGGATCTTCCTTGCCGCCATGGAAAAGGTTGTTTCTAACGCGTCGCATCGCAACGACCAAGGCTTCGGCGTCGTTATGGGGCAGGTTGACGGGCTGGTAGGTCGCCCGTGGTCGGCCCGTCTGGTTAAACTCAATGCGCTCCCTTTTCGGCCGATTGCGTGGTGGAGCAAGCAGCTTTCTCTGAGTGGGAAGGGGAACGAGTGCGACGAATGCTTGCCCCAAGCGCGCCACCGCTCGATCCACCTTGTTCCAGTCCACGTCTACCACGGGAACGGGGGCAGGTGCTGGCAAGGCGCTGAGGCGCACTTCGATCTCGAATGAGCCGACTTTGAACACCTTCCAGATGGGTGGTTTTGGGGTCTTGGTCTGAAAGAATTCGCTGGTCTGCTTAAGCTGGAACTCAAGCATTCCGAAGGCTTTCAATAGCCGATAGGCATTGTCGGGTGATACGGGCATGGACTCATCTTAGTCCAGCTTCCTGCCACCACGCAGCCTTCCGCGGTCGCGCTTGCACGTGACGATACGCGACCAAGGTCTTGGCGCCCATGTTCCGGGCCTGGGCCAACTTCGTGCTCACCAACCGATCAGCTCCGCTGTCCAGCAACGCCCGAACCGTTGGTGCGTCAGCGGTCAGCAGGGCGACGTGGAACGGCGAGTAGCCACGGACGTCGTGCGCGTTGGATTGGGCCCCGCGCCCGATCGCCAGGGCCACCTGGGCGGGGTTGCGCTGTTGAATTGCAGCGAGTAAGTCGGTGTTGGCCATGCGTCCTCCTGACCCACTGATTTTCCGCTGTAGCGGAAACGCGCAACGGGAGGGTGACAGTTTGGCAAACTGTCGTACAACCCCAGCATTTTTTCGCTTTAGTCAGTAAAGCCCTCTGGACAGGATGTCCCTTTCTGCTTGCATGGATATGAAGGGATGCAAATGTATTCCGTGGGGGCTGACATGAATTTCGTGGCAAGTATAAAAAAGGGTGTGCGGGGATGGTTAAAGGATTTGCGTGACCCACCAAATCTATTTCAAGAGCCGATCTGGAAGGTTCGCGTGGAGTTCCTTGTATTGACGCTGCTCTCTCCAATCCTGATCCCCCGCTATGTCATTGAGAAACGCATGGGTAAATGGAGGAGACATCGCCGGATGCCACCCATCTTTCAGCTATTCGACCGCGAAGGAGGGTTCCAGCTGAGGGAGCTTGAGCAGTTGATTGCAGATGGCGCTGATGTGAACGCTCGGGAGCGAAAAGATGGAATAACGCCACTTATTTTTGCTGTTATGCAGGACAGTCCATGGGAAGAAAATGGGCGAAGGTGGCTCGAGGTTTGTCGCGTGCTGCTCGAAGCTGGCGCAGATCCGGACGCGGATTACGACTGTGGCGAGATAAGGCGGTCACCTATCTATTTCGCCTATCTGGCGGGCAACGTGGAGCTGCTCGACCTGTTGTTGCAGGCAGGGGCCAATCCGCGTTCGAAGGCTTGGTTGCAGTTTGTCAATGCAGAGCCACGTCCCGATGCGTGGCTCGAACAGCAACGTCCGGAAATACGCGATCGCCTATGCAGATGGGAAACGGAACAAGAGGCCCTGCGTTTGGATGCGACTCTCCCTGGCGCAACGAAAGCCGTTCCTAATAGTAGGGCACGGCTATGAGGGTGATCCCATGAACCTGCAACTCACCTGCCTCTGCCGGGGGGACGTGTTCGCCGATGGGTTTTCCTTCGCAGAACTGCTGGACGCGCCCTTGGCCGCGTTGCGCTGGGGGGGTGCGTGGTTGACCCAGTTGAAGCCCGGTGGGCCGGTGACCGAGGACGCCATGCGGCGCTTTGCTATGGGCCAGGAGCTCGATGGGCAACAGCGGTTGTGGGAAGGCGAGGGCCACCACGCCCGGGCGGCGGGCTACCGCGTTTCGTTGCGCCTGCCAAAAGGGTGCGCCGCGTTGTTGGATACCGACGGCGTCGAGAGGGCACGGCTACAGGCTGCCCACCGCCATGCGGTTGACCATGCGCTGTCGTCCCTGCCGTTCCAGCGTGATCACCGGGTGCTCTTCGTTGCATCCGATCGGTTGGAGGATGACTGGACGCACCACTGGTTGTTCGCCATCGCATGCGCACCGAACGGAAAGTGGGAACGGCTTGCGCTGAGCTTGCGGTTGGCGGCCAGCGAGGACGCTTACACCCACGCCATGGGTGCCTTCATGGAAGCGTTGCTGGAGACCAAACGATTGGAGCGCTTCTTCCGCCCAGCCCCTGTGGGCCGACCGAGGCAGAGGCTGTGACGCTGACGCCCAAGCCTCCCTTGACGGCCGTGCTGCCGAAAGTGTCCCTTTCTTCAACCTTGCGCCAGGCATTGGCCGCACGCGCTAGAGCAGCCGGGGTGAGCGAGAGCGAAGCCGTGCGCCAATGGCTCACCGCCTACCTGGCGCGCCCCCAGCTGCTGCGCTCTCCCGTCGCCGGCCCCAGGGACGACCGCTTGTCGCCTATCCGGGCTTCCCGAGACCTGGCCGACCGCGTCCGCCGCGAGGCGCAGCGGCAGCACGTGAGCGTGGCGGAACTCATCCGTCGGGTGGTGGCGTTCCAGGTGCTTTGACACGTAGTCTGGCCACCACCGGCGGGTGCCACTTCCCCTTCGCCAGGCGCTTCTGCACGAAGGCATGGTAGGCCTCGGGGGAGGGCGGCGATTTGCGTTTGTGCCGGCGTGTGTTGCAGAGCCAGCAGGCGGCAGCGATGTTGCCGGCCACGTCCTTGCCGCCCTCTTGCTGGGCGACCAGGTGCTCGGCGGTGCAACGGAGCGGCGTGGCCGTTTTGGCGCGCAGGCCGAACGGCTTTAGTTCATCGGGAGAGGCGTTCCACATCGGCACGCTGCAATAGCAGCACCGGCCCTTCTGGGCGAGGAAAGCCTCGGTTCTCAACCGTTGGAGTTTGGGCATGCTTAGATCTCAAAAGACAGGAAAAACCATCCCGTCGTCGCTAGTGCGATCGAATCGGGAACCTGTTGCCTTGAGCTAAGCAGGCAATACGCCGGGGGTATTTCCCCTCGCGGCAAGGGAGTTATCGCGCCCCAGGGTAGTGGGTGTCAAGATGGGCCATGACCACCTTTGACCAAACCAATGATCTGCTCGACGCCTCGGTAACGTTGTGTCCGGTTCCGGCCAGCGGGGAGGAGACCGATGCCTGAGGGCGGAGCAGCACCGGACGCATGGCCCGTTTGGTTGAAAGAGCCGCGCGTGCAGCGGGCACTGGAGTGGGCCGACCACGTGCGGCGTTGGAACGAGGAGCAACTCTATGGATTGATCCTGCATGGGCCGGAGCCAGACCACATGGCGGTCGTGGCTTTCGCGGTGGTGCACGAGCACCAATCGTCAGCCATGCTCCTGGTCAAACATGGGTTGTTGGGCTCTGCGACGGCATTGATGCGGCCTGCCTTTGAGGCGTTCGTGCGCGGGCTGTGGCTGCAATGGGCCGATGACCAAGAGCTGGCGCGGTTCCAGAAGGGCCATGACACTGCAACCCCAGAGAAGATGATCCGCAGGGTGATCCAGCGTTCCGGTGAAAAGCGTTACGCGGATTTGTTGGATACCTGGGAGCAGTCTCAAAAGACGATGCACGGCTACGTCCACCATGGCTACCAGTCCCTGATCCGTCGTTCCGGCGTCATCGACACGTCCCCTGACGAGGTGGTGGACCTGCTGGGATTCAGCGCGTCCATGCCGCTCCATGCTTCTCTCGAAACCGTGGAACTCGCCGGAAAGCGGGTGCCAGAGGAAGAAATGGCTACCCGGCCGCAGTGGGTTGCGGAGAAGAAACTCGAGATCGTCACCATGCTGCGCGACATGGGCTTGGTTCAGGTGTTGGGTGAAACGGCGCCTGCCCCACCGACCTTTGACGGTGGGGGGAAGGCGTAGTGTAGGGTGTTTCAGCGCGCATAATTGGTCGGAACCTTTTCTCGATCCAGGAGCATCCTTGCTGCAAGAGTTGCCGTTCTTGCAGCAGCCAACGGAAGCTTCAACTGTGAGAGCTGTAACCCTCACAGCGTTTAATTTGCAGAGAAGGGCTTGCCCGGCGCCCGTTCGAGTGGCCATGCCAGGGTCGATGGGCTATAACCTTTGAATTCCCTAATGGGGCGCTCCCTTGGCCCTGACCACCCTGAAGTCTCTCAACGCCGAAAGCAAACAGCTCGAAGCCTAGAAAAAGGTGGTCGAGAAGCGCGACGGTGAGGTGCCCAAAGCCCTGGCGGTCCTCCAGAAGTATGCGAAGGTCCTCAGTCCGGCCCAGCGGCGGCAGGTGGCCAAGCTCATCGGGGAAACGATCGACGCCAAGCCGGCGCGTGCCACCAAGGCTGCCGCGGGTCCCCTCGAAGGGCGCAAGCCCGGGAAGGTGGCGCCGAAGTATCGCCTTTCAACCGGTGAGACCTGGGCAGGTCGCGGCTTGGCTCCCAAGGTCTTCACGCAATGGGGCAAGTCCGCACAGGGCAAGGCGTGGGCTCAGGCCAACCCCGGTGCGAAGTTGCCCTCGGCTGGTGGCACGGTGAGGAAGGCACACGCCAAGGTTGCCAAGAAGGCGGGCAAGACGGTGAAGAAGGCCGTCCAGAAGGCCGTCAAGAAACTTGCGAAGAAAGCCGTCGCCAAGAAGGCCAGCAAGAAGGCCTGATCATGCGCGGCCTGTTCCCCAAGAAGAAGAGCCGGCTCTCGCCGCAAGGCAACGCCATCGCGGCCGCCCACGTGCTGCTGGACAGTGCCGAGGGGCGATTGGACGAGAAGCCCGCAGGCAGGCGCTTGCGCGAGGAAGTGTGCCTAATGGCCCTACCTGACCTGCATCCAATGCCTGTCAGGGCAAGAAGCCTTGGTGGCCATTGAATCGCTGCCCAAAGGGTGGCAGGACAACGGGCGCACCCAGGTGCACCTGTTGGGGGCTGCGGTCATGGCTGCGCACACGGGGCCAACCTGCGTCCGGACGGCAGCTCGCTATGCGCCAGCTACTTGCGATCGCCACACGACTTTCACGCCACTGTCACGCGGTTATGGCGATCTTCACCCCAAGCGAACAGGAGATTGCTGAGCGCCAATGGCCCGGGCGCCTTGACTTGCTGCCACCCGCGGGCCTGTAGGATCCCATCATGGAACTACTTTTGCGTCTTGCTATGGTTATCTTGGCCTGCGCAACTGGTCTGGCGCTGCTCCAGCTTGTGATCGCGCTCTTCAAGCCGCCGTCCTGCCGGGAATGGTTGCGCCGTAGGAGAGCGAGATGATGCGTTCGTTTCACTACGCCTACCGGAAGGCTCGCGATTGGCACAGCTCCGTAGCGACATCGATTTGGGCCGGAGTCCGCTATTCGTTTACGGGCGACACCGGCTATTTCAAGTCGCACGGTGGCTGGCGTCTGTCTCGCGTGCACCGGGGGCCTGAATCGGCGGAGCAATGATCGCTTCGGCTGAGCCTGGCGGGCCGCCAAAGGATTTAAGCCCTACACAACCCGCTCGGTTTGTTTCGCTTACAGATCGGCCGTTTGTGGTGCGGTGAGCCCATCTACCCGGACGGCCGAAATGACGGGCGGCGCGCAGGCGTTGCTCTCACCGCTGCCGCTGTCGGATACTGATCCTGTCCATCGTTCGTAGCTCGCAGTTCGCGCCGCCCACGGAGCCACAAGAGTGACGAAAGCCGCGGTTCTCGCGCACCTCGGGGCCGTGATCCCTAGCGAGGTCATCGCTCTTGCAGCCAACTTGAGTCGGGGACGGGGCTAGCCATGGAGCACTCTTAAAGGTTCAGGAATAGCGCAACTGAAAACTGAAATTCAAGCTGGCCTGCGTTTTGTACACAGCTGATCCACGTTGGCCGGCTTGCACTGGTGCCGAGTGAAAGGTAGCCCGTAATGTCTAAGTGTGCGGTGGTGTTCGTAAGCGCGGCTGTGGAAGAGATCGGTGAGGAGCGCTTGCCCGAAGTCATGCGTGCAAGCCGAGAGTTCAATGCCAAGTGCGGCTCGCGTGCAGTTGTATGCTTCGACGGCAGCAGGTTTTTAACGTATTTGGAAGGCACAGCGAGTGCGGTGGCTGCGAGCTCCGTTTACACCCAGTCCTTCACCCTGCATACCGAAATCGTTGAGCTGGCGCGGGGCTCCATCCAGCAGTTGCGGTTCCCTGCGCATGCATTGCTCTTCCTGCGGATTTCAGAAGCCGAGCTCAAAGCACTGATGAGGTCGAACTGGGTGAATTTCTCCCAACGCTTCGGAGGGAAATTCATCCCAGAAACGGGGATCGAGCGGCTTGCCGCATTGGTCGGCAATCGTCTCGATGACGTTCCGCAGTGATGGGTAACGGATTTCCTCTGTAGGCCGCCCGATTCACGTTGCACAGTGGAAGCAGGGGAGTCATGAATTTGAGGCATTCGACAGGGGCATGCCATGCGGTTGGAATTTACTCACAGCCACATCTACCCAGGGGCCACCGCGTCCCTGACAGGCGAGCTGGCTGAACTGGGCGAGAGAACCACCTGCTTGGTCGAGCTCAGTGACGGCGTGGTCCTCTCGACCAGCTGTCTGATTCAAGGGGGGGAGATCATGCTATTCATGCCGGACTACCTGACCGCCCGTGGGGCAAAGATTCCGGCGAAGGACTGGGTGCTGCGGAAGGATCTGGAAACAGGCGCCTGGAAGGCAAAATCAAAGGTTGCCGTGTAGCACTTGTTGCTCTTCCCGACCCGTCAGGTTGTTGGGTCTGAAGCAATCTTAGGAGCGTGTCATGCCAAACCGTGCGGTGGTTTTTGTGAGTGAGGCGAGCCCCTACCTTAGCCTTGGGCGGCTGGTTGAGTTGATAGCCGACGCGGAGCGGTTCAACAGACAGGCCGGCGTGACCGGGGTGACGTTGTACGACGGGGCCCGCTTCCTGTCCTACATGGAAGGCGCACCGGACGGCCTTCGCGTTGCATACGCCAGGGCATCCGAAGCGCGCAGCCACCTGAACTTCATCGAGTTGGCACGCGGGCGTGTCTCGCAACGCCGGCTGCCGCGGTGGCCAATGCGATTGTTTGAGGCCAATGAGGGCCAGCTGCAGAGCATCGCGATGGCGGGCTGGGCCGGCTTCGCGCAGCGGGGCGATGCGGAAGCAATGAATGCTACGGCGATGGATCTCCTTGTGCGCTTCACGGGAGGGCCGTCTGCCTCCGTCTACGTGGGGCCCCTCTCGAAACCACTCAGCGAAGGGGAGGCGAAATGAACATCGTGGCGACTGGTCTGTCACCCGGCGGAAGGATGCTGGGAGCTCCTCTCGCGCTCCCGATGAAGCGTTGGCAAAGCTGAGCAGATTCCGTCTGCCGAAAGCAGAAGTCGTCCCAACTAGCTTGAACCAGCTGCTGACCGTGTGGAAAATTTGACCCGACCTTGTGGAACGGCAATCCACATGAATGTTCTCTTCGTGGACATTGAAACCTCCATCTGTGAGGTGGTTGGAGTCGAACTAAGAGAGCTCGGCTATGACGTCGAATGCTTGGAATTCAGCTCAGGAGCCTTGCGCGCAGCGCAAGCGGGGCACGTCGACGTCGTCATTCTGGATGTGCCCGCCAGCCCTGACGCCCGGCGCAGTGCATACAAGTTGGCAGACGAACTTCGGCGCGATGGCATCGCTTTCTTCTTTACCTCCACGCTTCATCCGAACGATGTGATCAGCCGGCACCGGGATCGGGGTGTTTTGTCCAAGCCCTACGGCGTCAAACAGATCGCTTCCTGGATCGAGGCGCTTGGCAAAGATTGCAGAGGCGAACCGGCAGGCGCGCACGTGCGCTAGCTGACTTGCAACATGCATCCGCCCTTTGGAGTGCATTGGACCGCAAGCCTTCCTCTTTACAGTGGATACGCTGGAAGCGAACGTCGCTGCTGCCCATCAATGCGCGCTACTTGCATGATCAGAAGCACTGTCGTTCAGCACCGTCACTTTCAAGACGGCGACCAGATCGTTGTCCTGCAGACAGCGTTCAAGGACTGGCTCCTGAATACGTCGTTCGCCATTGGATTTCCCGACTCCAGCAATCGGCCGCTTTCTGATCGAGCGGAGCAGGCCAAGCGCGCGCTGTTGGCCACGGCGAGCGAGATCAAAGGCCACAGTTACCAGGAGGCCTTCGTCAGGTCTCCTTTCGCCGCGCTTATCTCCATTCATAGCGCGTTGAGTGCTTCAAGCCACGGCGACGCCGTGTTCTTCCTGTGCGCCGACGAAGCCACGTCGAAAGCATCTCCAAAAAACTGATGCTGGCATTCGCCATAACGACCAGCATGACCTTGGCGTTGGGCATCTTCACTGTTGTCCGTGCGTCACATTCGAAGCAGGAGTTGTCCAGGATTGAGTCCGTCTGGGCGCGTGGCAGCTATGCCATCGGAGAGATGCGTGCGCAGTTCGGCGATCTCCCCATCTACGAAACCTCCCAGGTCAGCGAAGCCACTTCCGCTGAGGCCGTCAAGCAATACGAACAGCGGATCGTGGCGGGCAAGGCTAAGATCAACGAGCTGGTGAAGCAATACCTGCGGTCCTTCGCCGATGGCGAAGATGCCGCGTTGTTCAAGCCGGTCAGCGCTGCGTTGAGCGATTACTTTGTCATCCACGATCAGCTTCACGCTGCGCTCCTCGCTGGCGATGCCGAGGCCGCGCAGACGATCTCGGTGACAGAATCCAGGGCAAAGCGCGTGGCGCTGTTCGACGCCAACCTTCGCGGCATGAAGGCTGAGCTCGCAACCAACGCAGCAAGCCTCAACAACCTCATGTCGATCACAGGCTTGTTCTTGGCGGTGCTGTACTTGGTCGCAAGCGTGCTGGGGTGGGCGATCCGCCGTTCGGTCACCCGGCCCATTGGTGAGGCGTTGCCCGCTATCCGCAGCGTGGCCAATGGCGACCTCAACGTGCGAACCGACTACCAGAGCCGCGATGAGGCGGGCCAGATGCTGCTCTCCCTCCGTCAAATGGTTGCCACCTTGGAGCGTTTTTCGAACGACACCAAGGTCATGGTCAAGCTTCACGAGGCCGAAGACATCTCGCACCGGATTCCGGAGGACCTGCCCGGTGTCTACGGCGAGCTGGCCAAGGGCATGAACACAATGGTGTTCGAGCACCTTGAGGCCATCCTGGATGCCATCCAAGTGCTCAACGAGTATGCGGCCGGTGACCTGCGGCGTGACGCGCGACGCCTGCCCGGCTCCCGGGCGTGCTCCACGAATCGATGGACGCTGCCAAAGCAAGTCTGCTGGCGATCAACACGGAGATCAAGCGGTTGGCAGTGTCGGCTGCCGACGGCGACTTCTCCGCCCGCGGTAACACGTCTGCGTTCCAGCACGACTTTGAATTGATGGTTTCGGACCTCAACCGTCTGATGGAGACAGCTGACCACAGCCTCAGCGCCGTCTCCACCTTGCTTCAGGCCATTGCCTCTGGCGACTTGACCCACCGCATGGAAAGCGACTTCCGCGGCGTCTTTGCGACGATGAGCGAAGACGCTAACGCGACCGTGGCTCAGCTGACCGATATCGTCTCCCGCATCCAGCAGGCATCCACGGCAATCAATACCGCGTCGACGGAAATTGCCGCGGGCAATGGCGACTTGTCGCGACGCACCGAACAACAAGCGGCCAACTTGGAAGAGACGGCGGCGTCCATGGAGGAGCTTACCTCCACCGTGCGCCAAAACGCCGAGCATGCACGCCAGCGAGTTGGCCAGTGGGGCCTCGCGCGTGGCCGGGCTGGGCGGTGGAGTGGTCGGGAAAGTAGTGGAGACGATGGGGGGGGGTATCGAAGCCTCGTCGCGCCGCATCGGGGACATCATCTCCGTGATCGATGGCATTGCTTTCCAGACCAACATCCTCGCACTCAATGCGGCCGTGGAGGCGGCTCGAGCCGGGGACCAGGGTCGAGGGTTCGCCGTGGTGGCCTCCGAGGTGCGCACGTTGGCACAGTGCTCTGCCTCTGCAGCCAAGGAGATCAAGGGCTAATCGAGGACTCTGTGGCCAAGGTCGCTCAAGGATCGGCGCTGGTTGACCAGGCTGGCCAGACGATGTCTGAGATTGTCAGCTCGGTTGAGCGCGTGTCCAACGTCATTGGTGAGATATCTGCCGCCTCTCAGGAGCAGGCGTCGGGCATCGAGCAAGTGAACCAGGCTGTTTCTCAGATGGACGAAACGACCCAGCAGAACGCCGCGTTGGTGGAAGAAGCGACCGCCGTTGCCCGATCCATGGAAGACCAGTCGGTACAGCTGGCAACCGCCGTCGCGGTCTTCAAGGCGAATGAACGCGCGCAGGGAAAGACGCCAGCCACGGCCAGTGCAAGCTTGGCCAAGCCAAGTGCTGTGGACGGCTCCCGCCTTTCTCAAACCGCCTACGCGGGCAAGCCAACCCCGCCGAAGGCATTGCCAGCTCGTCCCGCACGGCAGGTATCTGCGGACGCAGCGCACTGGCAGGAGTTCTAACCGCCCTTCCAAGGCCAGTGCGAACGCATGGTCGCTCGGAGGGCATGGTTGACCGAAGTTGCCGCTGAAGTCACCGTGGGTGAGGCCGCCTGGATGGCGGCCTCAGACCCGCAAGCGCGCCGAAAGCTCGGCGCCTTGCGCCGTGAGGCGGCGAGGCGGCAATGGCATTGGCCGAGGTTACGGCCGCCCGATGGCCGCTCCGCTTTGGCAGTTCAGCGGCTCGGAGACGGGGGAATGCCAGCCAATGGTTCCCTCAGGATGCCCAGCCATGGCTCGACGATCTCCTCGAACGCGAAGACATGGTCCCGGTGCTGGTCCATCCCTTGGAGGTAGTGCCGAATGCTGCGCTCAAACTCGTCTGCGACGTTGGCGTTGCCGGCGTTCGTGCGAAGCAGGAGCACTGTGGCCGCTTCCAGCGCCGCAACACGTATATGCATGCGATTCATTGCTTCTTGAAGACGCAAAAATGCGTCCCTGACCTCGTCGTTCACCAAGCCCTCCGCGAGCAGGCACATCAACACAGAAGAGGATCAGTGGCTGCTGCTTGAGCCCGGGATCGTCAGGCGAGCACGGTTGGCGGCGATCAAAAGGGCATTGCCAATTCGCTCCGCTTGCGTCGGAGTCATCGTCGAGCCGCACATGGTCGAGTCACCGGCCGCGTTGCGAACTTGGTAAAGCCCGAGTGCAACCACTGCTGTTTCGGCGTCAATGCCGACTTCAAACCTGTCCAGTGGGAACCACGTTGCTCCGTCGAATTTCTCCATCGAGCGCCTCATGCACGGAATCGCGTTGTCAGCCAGAGATTACCGCAAAGCGTGGAACTTGGAACGCGCACGAATCGGTTGCAACTGAAAGCGGCAGCACCGTGTAGCATTGGGCAATCAACCTGAATCGATCTCCAGCCGTTGCTGAATGGATAGGGCACGACCAAGGTCAATGACGGCGACGCGTTTGCCGTTTTCCAGCTGCACGCCCTGCGGGCAGAGCTCAGCGAATCGGTCGCTGTGAGCGGCAGGCTCGGCACGCCAGGCAGACAGGCTCTCGATGACCAAGACTTCGTCCACTGCAAGAGCGAACAGCTGAACCGCGGATTGAACCAACAGCATTGCTGGACAACCCGTCCCGACTGCATCGCCTCCGGTGATCAAGCCCAGATCAACCACAGGGACGTCTTGCCCTCTGATCGAGACTACAAACTGGCGGTCCCGGGTTCGGGTCAGCGTCTCTGGTCCGCGTATTTCCACGGCCGACTCGACATCCACACCGAACAAATCGCAGCCCACACGTACAATCACCAGCTCCAGCAATGGCTCTGATGAGGCCTGCAGAAATGGATCATAAGGCAGGGGAACGGTCATGGTGTCTGTGGGCAAAGACCAAAGGGCGATCGCATCATGCCCTTAATGTGTCCACCGTGGCAATTCATGCCCTAGGAAATCCGAGGCGTTCAGATTGGCAGGCCAAGGGCCTCACTCTGACAAGACCTGCCCGTCGTCCGAAGACGATGGGTTAGCGGTGGCTGTAGCGTTCGTGCCGGCCATTCGCTTCATGAACTCTTCCAACCTCATCCGGCTCACCGCTTGGTGGTTCTGGCAGTGTGGGCACACCATCACACCGGCGCCTTCCAAGTCCGTCAGGCCCTCGCCCGGTGCTAGCAGCGAGGTGAGACCACAGCTGCTACAAGTGGCCTCAACAGCATGCAGACGCGCCAGAGCGCCGTCGGAGGTCAGTTCTCCATTGACAAAGCGAAGCAAAAAAAAGCCGGTATTAGCCACGGGTAGGGTCCTGAAATAGGCCAGAGGCAGTCAGCGGCCTCAGCGATCTCGCAGACTTCCTGAAAGCGATACGCACGCTGCAGGATCCTTCCGCGTGCTTCCATTCGGGACGGTTCGTCGGCTGGAAGACCGAGTATCAAACTCCCTCGGGTCAGGGCGCAAGGAGCTCGGCCAACTCAATGGCGCTGATGGGTCTGGAAAGCGCGAAACCTTGAATTTCGTCACACCCAAGGCCTTGGAGCTTGGCGGCCTGACCGTTCGTCTCGGCTCCTTCAGCGACGGTCGAGTAGCGCAGATCATGGGCCAGACCGACGATCGCTTGGACCTTGAGCAATGCGCGTTGGTCTTCGGAAATATCGTCTATCAGCGACTTGTCGAGCTTGAGCGTGTGAATGGGCAACTCGGTTAGGTATCCGAAATTGCTGTAGCCACTGCCGAAGTCATCCACCGCGAGCCGAATGCCTGACGAGGCCATCCGTTTGAGTTGCTCGCCCGGCAGCGAGTTGACCCGCAGCCATTCTCCCTCGGTGATCTCGACCTCCACGTCCTGGCAATCCAACCCCTGCGCGTGGATTTTGGCCACGAGTTCATCGGCCATTCCTTGCCGCGCGACATTCCGAGCGGAGAGGTTGATGGAAAGGCTCAACGCAAGGCGAGCACGCTTCCATTGCGCCAATTGTGCCAATCCTAGGCGCAAGCGAGCGGCCCCTGGGGGCACTGGTGGCCGCGGCCACCCAGTCGCGTTACTCAATCTCCCCCGATTGGCAGCAGGAGCAGATTTATCGCCAAGGGGACATGACCGAGCTCAAGGCCACTGGGGGCAACTGGCGTCAACAGCTGATCCACCCCGAGGACAGGCCCGCGGTGGAATTGGCCATTGCTCATGCCCCGGAGTTGGCGTCGCCGTTGGAGGTAGAACACCGCGCCTTGTTGCCAGACGGCTCCGTCCGCTGGATCCAGTTGCGGGCAGTCCCGTTGATGGACAGCGAAGGCAACGTCAGCGAATGGTTCGGTGCAGCCTCCGGCATCACCGATCGCCGCGTGGCTCAAGAGCGTTTGCAGCAGTTGACCGCAACGCTTGAAGAGCGGGTGCAGGCCGGCACTGACGAACTGATGGCGATGGAGGAACGGCTGAGACAGGGCCAGAAGATGGAGTCCCCCGGCCAACTGGCCAGCGGCATTGCCCACGACTTCAACAACATGCTCACCGGGGTCTCCATGGGCTTGGAGCTGTTGGAGATGCGCGTTGGCCAAGGCCGTTTGGAGGACCTGGGTCGCTACGTGGAGATGGCTCGAACGGGGGCCGACCGAGCTGCAGCGTTAACCCAACGACTGTTGGCGTTCTTTCGCCGGCAGACGTTGGCACCGTCGGCCATCCACGTGTCGGCCATGGTGAACAGGACGCTCCACATCCTGGCCCGCTCCATCGGGCCCTCCATTGAGATCGAGACGCGGTCGGATCAAGTGGAGGACGTCGTGCGGGTGGATGCTCCGCAGCTGGAAAACGCCCTTCTCAACCTGTGCATCAACGAGCGCGATGCGACGCCGGATGGAGGGCGCATCTCGATTGAGGCTGAGCTCTCACACGTCGATGGCGGACTGGCGGAGCGTTTGGTGCTGACGCCTGGACCCTATGTTCGCTTGTCGGTCCGAGACACGGGAACCGGCATGGACGCCAGCGTTGTTGAAAAGGTGTTCGAGCCCTTCTTCACGACCAAGCCGATCGGGTAGGGCACGGGGTGGGGCTTGCCGATCTACGTATTCACGCGCCAATCCGGCGGTCAGGTGGCGGTTGACTCCATCCCTGGGGTGGGAACCACGATGCACCTTTATTTGCCGCAAAGCACGGCTGATACCGATGACCGAATCCAGGAAACGCCCGCGCTTCCCCCAGCCACGTCGCCTGGTCGCTCGGTCCTTCTGGTAGAAGACGAGACCGCCATGCGCACGCTGGTGAAAGAGGTGCTGAGCAGTTTGGGCCACCGCGTGAAGGCGGCTGCAAACGGCAGCGACGCCCTCACTGTGCATGCCAGCGAAAAGCACTTTGATTTGCTGATTACGGACGTGGGCCTGACGGGCTCGCTCAATGGGCGGCAGGTGGCGGACGCGGGCCGGCAGCGCCGTCCGACACTGCCGGTGTTATTCATCACCGGCTATGCAGCAAGCGTCGCGGTAGGAGCCGGCCAGCTTGAGTCTGGCATGGAGATACTCACCAAGCCGTTCGCCGCGGGGGAGTTGGAAAGAAGAGTGACCGAGTTGTTGCTGGAAGCCGTCAAAGCGTCGAACGAACCGTTCCCAGCAACTCCAGCAGCGTGAAAGCTTCTTGAGCAGCATAACGTCGTTTTCGAGGAAGTGTGGGTCTGCGCCGGAAACGCCCGCGTAACCGGTGACCAGCAGGACCCTCACGGAAGGGTGGCGTGCCATGGCGTGCTTGGCGAGATCGTGCCCGTTCATCCCCGGCAGGCCCACGTCGGAGATGAGGAGATCGAAGGCGGGTTGCTGCGCCAAGCGCTCCACAGCCGCTTCAGCGTCTCCGACCGCAGTGATGTCATAGCCGCTGTCTTTGAGAACGTCCTGCATCGATTCGCGGATGGCGACGTCGTGCTCTACAAGAAGGATGCGAGGGTACGAGAGGCAGTCATAGCAAACCTGGTTGATCAAAAATTCGAGGAATCATGCAGGACTGGGAGTAAAGCGCTGGTGCATCCCTGTGATGACGGCAATCACGGGAAGGCGAGGGCGCCGTCGCGCCTTGACGCGGTTTTGCCGCGAGGGCTGGATACTCAATCCCCACCCCCTCCCGCCTGGACACTCCCACTATGGCCCGATCCGCCCCCGATTTGCCGGCAGCGTCGCCCCACGCCCTTCGCGTCGAAATCATGCCGCTGGAGTGCGGTGATACCGCGGTGATCGTCGAATTTGAATCCGAACCGCCCGCGTCGTGGCGAGCTCTTCTGACGAAGAAGTTGGCAGACGTGGAGGGGCTTGAGCTGGCATCCGCCCAGTTTGAGGGGCGGGTTCTCTACGTGCTGGGTGCGGAGGGGGGTAGGGGAGGAAGCGTCCACAGGGCGAGTCAATTGTTGCGGTCTCTTCCCGGACGTCCTGGGGGCTCAAACCTGCTGGATGAGCCTGTGAGCCGGGGCGTCCCGGGGCCGGAGCAGGCTCTAGCGACGCACGCCTGAGCGCGTTGTTCAAAAGACGAGTTAAACGCCCGGCCGGAAGATAGGCCGAGCTCGGTTCGATGGCGCTAGCATCGCAGATTGATCACGCAAGGCAGCTATGTACGTTGAGGTATACCACCGGGTGGGATTTTGGGCCCGGATCACCGGGGCGGAAGGTTGGCGCTGGCGGCTGGTGGCGCCACGCGGGCATGTTTTGATGGCTCCCCGGGAGACGTTCGCCAGTCGGCAGGCGTGCTTGGCGGCCTTGGCTCTGCTGCAGATCGGGCCCATTTCAGCGGTGGAGTCGGCCGGAGATGCCCCGAACGCGGTGGGCGCGGCCCCCTCACTATGTCCCGCCCTTTCAACGCCATGACGGCCACCCCAGGTTGGGCAGGTCACGGTCACATCGCCGGCATCCAATGAGGACTGGGTCTGATCCATCGGGGGGCATTTCGCTTGAGTGTGACTCCCCGCGTCGCAGGAAGGCGATCAGTTGAGGCCAGCGGCGTTCGCGTGCACACTGCTATTGAACAGTCAGGGTTCGAGGGCCATGGGTACTTCCAAGCCGGGCAAAGATTTAGAACGGGTCACCTTGTCGGTGGGAGAGCACGTTTACACCTGCGAGATCTGGCGGCTCAGCGAAAGCCGCTGGGTCCTCCTCGGTGTCGAGGTGAACGGCGTGGGTGGGCGCTGGGGTCTGGAAATCAAGGCGCCTTCGTGCCTCCAAGTCTTGGAAGCGGGGGAACGGATCGCTTCTGAAATTCTTAGGATCCCTTAGGCTGACCTAACGCGGGAAGCTTCAATGCACCGTATCGATCCCAAGGATGGCAGATGAGCATTCTGGACGTATTGCTGAGTGCCGGTCACTTGGCTGTGGTGGTCGATATCCTGGCGCGAGACGCTCACACCGGAGCGCACTCAGAGGGCGCCAAGTTGCTTCTGCTCCCTCAGCACAATGCCGTCTTGGCCGCGCGGGGTTCGGCACAGTTTTTCCTCGCAATCTGTGACCTCTGCCTCCAGGCCAGTTTTCGAGCGGGCTTCACGCTGGACCGGCTGTCCCGCGAGCTCGGCGGCGTGATTGATCGCCTCTGGCCACAAGCTACGTGAGCGCGGCTGCAGCCGCTGGCAATTCCCTTAGCGCTATGCACACCGAGTTGGTCCTAGGCGGCTGGTCGGCGCACGATCAGCGCATGATCGCCACCGTTTATGCCAAGTCCGAAGACGGCCACCCTGCCGTGGTTCAAGCGCTGGTGGGGGGGCGGGCGTCGCCAGGCGAGCCCTTGAATCAGCCTGCGGGCATGGGGCGAGTGGACTTGATGGCAGCAGGACGCTTGCAAGCCGCATACCTCAACGGCGACAGCGAGCGGCCAATGGCGGACGGTCGCCCGCTGGCGGCAATGCTCTCAAAGGCGAAGTAACCGTTCTCGATCTGGGAAGTCTCTAATGATCAGGGCAAAGCGTCGCTTTGCTCAGCCACGAACCTCAGTTCATGACGCAAACCAAGGAGAAAGTCTGCATTTGAGCCTGGCTGCGGGGGGCACATGGTTCTCGACGATCATGGTATTAGGTGGGCCGATGCCAGGTGCACCGCGCTGGGTTTGGCGTACTAACCCTCGCGCGTGCACCGCTTCCGTTGGCTGGCAACCCAGTCGCGGCCCAGCAGCAGTTTGGCCCAAAGCTCAAGCGTAAGAAACCGACGAGCGTTCAGCTTCACTGCACCGTAAATCGGCCTCTCCAAGCCAGCACGCAGCGGTTCACTTTTCGATCAGGGATCGCCCTGCGCGGGTGATAGGTTGGCTGACAGAGCTCTTCGAACCTCGCTCGTGTGCCACCGCCTGGCGAGTGTCATCGGACCGCAGCACCAATTCAGCGTTATCGATGAAAAAAATTCCAATGGCGGGCAAGATGAATGGGGCCTGAGCGGACCCCCTAGAAAGGGTGAATTCTGCATAATTCAGCTACGGCCTCCTCCGCACTTCTCGCTCGCTCGACACATAAGTGCGGCCCAATCCCACTATTGCCATAGCAGGAATAGGACGCAAAGGGACGCTTTGTGCTGACGTCTTGCGCACTGCGAAGCGGGTCGCGTGGCGCCCTTGAAACGGGATGAGCAAGTCAGCTCAGCAGCAAAAAGCCAGACCAGAGGCTAGGCATTTCCCATCACCGCTTTAAGTTGATTGTCATCCGTTGGCCCAGAGTCGCATGTTGGCCGAAATGGGCCAGTTGCTAGGGGTGCCGATCACGACGATGCCCTGAACTGCCGGGGCGTCACCTAGGGGAGGGGGAGTCACCCCGTTGGGTTCGGCGGCGCCAACTGGGGTCAGCGCCATAGCGGAGATTTTCACGATTGTCGCGTCCATCGGACGCACGGACATCTTGCTAGGGCGAACGTCAAGCGCCAGTGAACGCGCTCGGGTCGACCCGTGCGCGAGGGCTACCCAACTTGGATGGCGGCGAGCGCGTCTTTGGGTGAGAGAGGGCAGCCATAGTGCCACCCTTGGCCAATAGCCTCTGGAGCAATCCGGTAGAGCAGCAAATCTTGCGCCTCTGATTCGACGCCTTCTGCGATGACATCCAGCCCAAGCTCACGTGCGATGCGATACATCCCTGGCAAAACGGGCCGCAGGGGGGAGTCCTCGTTGATAGCGGCCACGAACATGCGATCGATCTTGATTCCTCGAAATGGCGATTGGGCGAGGTGGGAGAAGTTGGCGCTGCCGGTCCCGAAGTCGTCGATCAAGAACCGGTATCCCAGAACTGAGAGGGCCTGCATGTTGCTCTTTGCGGCAGCGGACACGAGTTCTTCCCGCTCGGTGATCTCGATGCGAAGTTGCTCTGGCAACACGCCAAAATCGTTGGTGACGCTGCCGATGTAGCGAACGACGCACTCTTGGGCCATGTCCACGGGCTCGGCATTGATGCTTACGTAGAGGTTCCTATGCTCCCTCAGCGCGGGGGCGAGATCATTCATGGCACGGGCCAGCACGTATCGAAAAAGATCAGGACTCAGGCCGAATCGGTGGGCGATGGGCACGAAGATGGCCGGCGGGATTTCATCGTCTCCCGGCGGGCGCCAGCGGCTGAGCGCTTCAAATCCCACGAGCTCCCGCGTGCCAATTCGACGCAGTGGCTGGTAGGCCAGTTCGATCTCGCTGCGCTTCAGTGCAAGCACCAACCGTTGCTGGATGGTTTGCCGAGCCGTGATTTGGTGTTTGATCAGCAAGAACGCGAGCAACAGCCCTACCGAGGCACCCGCTGCCAGGATGGTGGTGAGCAACGCCGAGGGCAGTTCGGACACCACGTGCCTAGGGCTGGTAACGAACGCGCAAACGTCGGCCACCCGGCTGCAATGTTGAGCTTGGACGAGAGACGGGGTGCCGACGCGGCTGGTCGGGGACAAGGTGCGGAATGTAAACGATCGGTCCTTCGTTTCGATGCTGATGGAGCTGCTGCGCGCAGGGTCCAAGCTCTCGAAGGCAGACGGGGAGGACACGGTGAACGTGTCGCCTTGGGCGATCAGATTGGACCCGGTGTAGGGGGAGCCAACGAGATCCGACGCGTGCCAAAGCCGGACAGCGCCGCTGGAGAAGCGTGGGGCGGGGAGGGTGTAGGGGCGCGAGCGCCCCCAGAGAGCGCTGCAGACAAGGCGTCCGTCTCGGATGCGACCGATGTCGCTCATGTAGATGGAGTGGAACGCGATCTCCTTTAGTGAGTCGATGTCGGTGTCGGAGCAAGGCGGCTGTCCGATGCGAGAGGCTTGTTCGGCCGCTACGCGCCGGTTACGAGATATGGCCTCCGCGCGCGTCACCGCGGCTTCCGCCACTGCCTCCGCCCCTTCCTTGTCACGCACGTAGAGGATGGCTTGGGCGACCGCGAGCATCGCCAAGAGGCACACCGCCGTGGCTCCTATTACGGTCAAGACGTAGCGACGCCGATTTTCTCGAACGCTCAAAGCAACCCCCGATCTGAAACGCGCCATCGCTTCGCTTGGCTTCTCGCCTCATTTACCTTGTTACAGGTTTATCGGCAAGCTTTCCATGAACTTCAGCCCCAGCTCCACTGGCTTGCAAGCCTCGATCGAACAACCATGCATCTGCGTCTGAACTGTACAGCAATAGGCCGTGAGCCCGGCGATCGCCAGCATGGCCACCCAGGACCTGCTGGTGGCAGCGCAGCTCCAGGCTCGATACCTCAACGCCAGCATGGGGCGGACCGTCGCCGGCGGACGGTTGCTATTGGGCTTTTTGAAGCCTGGCCAGGCGGTGGTCAAAGACTTGGGCCCGATTTAGCCCTGCCAATTTGGTCACTCGGACCGTTCAAAGCACTGCCCCAGTCGAGCGCCGGCTGACGGGCAAGTGCAGCCGCGCCTGCAGCGTGATCGGGCTTTTCTCCCAATTTTTAGCTTTAGTCAGAATAACCCCCTTTGTGGGTTTCGCGTGTCGGTGTATCCCAAACGTATGACGTTCGCGATGCGTGCGTCTGACACCGACCAACGAAACGAAAGGGGGGAACATGTTCATTGGATTTAGACTGACGAAGCGGCTTGTCGTCAACGCCGTGGTTGTGCTGGTGCTGGCGCGATTGCTGTTCATGGGCATGGACGGCTTGGACCGGTTTTCCGACACGTGGAACCGCACCTTTGGGGCGAGCATGCCCAACGCCAGCGGGTTGCGCGGCGCCGTCAACGGCACACGCCAGGTGTTCCCGTCTGGGCTGGACGAGTATGCGCGCCAAGCTGAACGGGACGCGGCCCAAAGCACCTCGCTCAAGGACGTGTTTGCCAGCGCGTTCGGACGCGTGAAAAACGAGGAGGTCATGTTGCCCTCCACCATCAATTCCGCTGGAGGGGAGGGCTCGATCTATGATCGCTACGACCAATGATTTTGAGTGGCTGTCCGTTCTCTCCGGGTGGTCCTTGCTCAACGACAGTGCGGCGCTGCTGCGCACCCCGGGCCAGCGCTGGGCGGGCTTGGAGGGATTGCTCATTGGCTACGCCCTCATCGCTGGACAGTGGTTCGTCCTAGCCACCATGGCCGGAGCGCTGGCATGACCACCGTCGGCGCGGTGATGGCCGCCGTCCTGGCTGCAACATTCCTGGCCACCGTGCTGGGCCTGGCCGGTATCCATTGGGCCAATGCCCGCCACGTCAGCGGGGCGCTTCGTGTGCGTTACCGCTCGCGCGCCCAAATCCTGACTGGGCTAGTGCTGGGGTGGGTGCTCACCCTGGCGAGGCTGTCCACGTGAGCCGGCCACCTTACGTGCAGATGGCCGTTCGCGTGCCACGGGAGCTGAAAGACCGGATGGAACAGGCGGCAGTCGGGGAGGGAATGCACTTCAGCGAACTCGTTCGCGTGCTGCTGTCTCAATCGTTGACGGAAAAAAGTCGGAGAGCGCAGGCCGTTCGCCTTAAAGAGTCGAAACGCCCTCATTCCAGATTTCCTTGAGCTTCGACGTGACGGTATGGGCAATAGCCTTCAGTTCGATCACAAGAGCCGTTCCGTTCGCCTGCGCCAAGTGATCGGCTAGGTATCGTCGTTCTTCACCCACGAAGACTATGTATTCCTGGAAAGGTGGCCAGCACATGACCACGGCGTCTGGGGTGACACTACCTTTCCTGAAAAACGAACGCATTTCTTCATTTGAAACGATGGAGTTGGCCTGATCAAAGCTCAGTCCCATATCGATCAGCTGTTTTGCCAAACGCATGAGGCAGAGGTCTGTGAATCCAAAGCGCTTCCAAGAGGCGCGAGCCGCGCTCTGGTCTGGAGCAGGCGAATCCTTCGAAACCAATGGGGGGATCAGTCCACTTCTACCCAGCAGTCCTCGCTTTAGGTAGCTCCGAAGTCCCTCATATCCAATACCTATGATTGCCGCTGCGCGCGACGTGGTGACTGCTGTCTGCATAGCATCAGCCTTGAAATGGTCTTGATAGAACCGATCTTGAGGCCTCTTAGAATCGGTGTCAACAGGACCGATCTTTGCATTATTGGCCATTGGCACCCAAGGAGGTCGCAGAATTCGCCGCTTCAGCACCGCCATGAGAGCTAGCTGCGGCGTGGAGACGTTTAAGTCGCGGCCTTAGTGCGATGGGATGCTCAAGCTACCCGTGCCTCCGGCCGATTGGTATAACGATCCACCACCCAAGGAAAGGACGGTTATGAGCGAAGAAGCAAACACAACACCGCTTGAGGAAATGAGCTGGGAGGAAAAGCTTGAGGAACTTTTTCGAAACGGGGTGCAGTTGTCACGGCTCAGGTTGATGCGATTGCCGGACGAAGTTCAGCGCTATGGGAATGTGTGGGTAGAGGCAACAGAGGCTGCGCTCGCCTCGGATAATTTCCTTCGGGCGTTGGCATCTGCATTGGATGGAAGGGAGGATGCTCCGGCCCTGGCTAGGGCGCTCCGCACTGAGGTTGATGCGGTTATCGCGTTGCAGCGCCATGCTCTCAGAGTTGTTGGCTCTTCTCCACCCAGCGAGCCTAACGGCAGGAAAGAATGGATTCGCCGCTGGATTGGACCAGGGAAACGAGCAGGCGACGCCACGCACTCGATTTCTGGAAGCTTCCGTGAGGCTTTGGGTGACCTGTTGCCAGATTGGGCAAAGGGCACTCTGAAGGTTGGCGAGGAGCTCTGGGAAATCTACGGGAAGAAGTAGGACAAGGTCGGCCAGCAGCCCTGATCGACTGATCGGTGCTGCGGGACTACGTCTTGGTTGCCCGTTCCGATAGCTCCAAAGATTCCGCGAAGTTTCTCACCCGCGCCAGCAATTCACGCTGGCGTTCGGGTGGGAGCCGGGAGACCACCAAGATCACTTCCGCCAGCACGTCGGACGCGGCGTGGAAATAAGCCACGGGGAGGCCCAGTTCCTCGGCCAAGCGTTCCATGGTTGTTTCGTCGGGCATGCGCTCCCCTCTCTCATAGCGAGAAATGCGCGGTGCCGCAGAGTTCTGGTCCTCCAATCCCAAAGCTGCCCCAAGGTCTGCCTGGCTCAGTCCCCGGGCCAAACGAGCCTCACGGAGGCGGCGGCCGTAGGTATTGGACACAGGAAGCGGAGCTGGCATCGGTCGGAAGCTGAACGCATGGATCGGCCCGCCAGTGTGATGCTTCCAAGCATCGCTTGCATTTGCCAAAATGGCAAATAGAAGTGCACATCCGACAGGGGGAAGCATGAAGAAGGTGCTGTGCGTAGCTGGGACTGTTGCAATCTTTTGGTGCACCGCTGAGCAGGCCCGGGCCGAATCGGACCTGCTTCGCCACATCGGCCGAGCCATCCAAGGCACGCCGAAGGTGGTCAGCGAGAGGTCGCGGAGCCCTTACCTTGAGCCGCCCGGGACCTACTGGGACCTGGATCAGGAAGGCTTGGAAGGGGTTCAGCACCTGCGGGCCGGGGTAACGGCCGTAGGCGGTGGTGGCGTGGACACTTGCGACATGCAGCTGCTCGCCATGGCCCATTCGGCGTATCGAATCGAGGCCGACAAGCGCCAGTGGTGCCTGCGGCAGTGGTGGTTGATGGACACGAAGGTCCACGGCGCCAACGGCATCTCGGGCAATGATCCGGCCGCCATCGAGCGCCGTTATGGGCCGGCTTTCGACGCGCGCCTGGAACGCTTCAAGGGCATCCGGCGATTTGGCATTCGTCCCACCTTCCAAGCCTTGGGCGATGTTGCCTACCGGGCCGACCGTGGGGTGCTGGAAGGATTCATCCCCATGCCTCAGGTGTCCGGGGCCGGGCAAAGCGTCACCGGCAAGGGCTTTGTGCCGTGGGTGCACCGCACCGCCGGAGGGGTGTCCAGCCCACCCAACGCCGGCCGCTTCCACCTTCTGATCCGAATGAATGCCCAAGAGGCCGCCAACCTGGCGCGACAAGGTCGCAGCTACCGAGACGACCTGGTGGTGTTCTCCGTCAACCGGGTCTGGGTGGAGGGAACGGTGCCAAAAATGGACGTGACGATAGAGAGGGTTCGGCTCGGATACCGCGACGAAACCATCGACGTTGATTTGACCAAAACGCAAGGAGCTCCGGCATGAAAGCAACCTTCGTTTCCCTCACCCTGATCACCGCAGGGTTGGCTGCCTGCAGCAGCAAAGCTGATCTTCCCACCATCGAACAAGTCGCCCACGCTTACGAGGCGCATGCCAATGCAAACCTCTCCAGCGAAATGGGCCAACGAATCGAGGTTCGGGGGTGGAAAGACCTCACCGCGGATTGCACCTCAACTGGTCCCCAGCGTGCCACGTGCGTGACCGGTGGAACGCTGGACGTGGTCGGGTTCCAGGGCGGCCAGCAGTTGAAACCCGATCCCGTTCCCGTGCCGCCGGCCTACGACTTCGTCTTTGAGAAGCAACCCACCGGCTGGGTGCCGGTCGGAGCCCAGAAGAAAGGCTGACCTTGCCGACGCGCGGAATCGCGCTATGCATTGAGGGAACACCCATCTAAGGAGGTCCCATGTCTTACAACGCTCACCACACCCCGGCCGGTCACATGCAGTGGGGCTTGCTGGCACCGGCCACCGTCATCCTTGGGGGCGCGGGCCTGCTGTTTCTTGCCGGGGCCCAAGAGATCGGCCAGAACGTGGGCTACGGCTGGCAGGCCGGGTTGGCTGCTGCTGGTGGGGCGGCCGTGCTGCTCCTGTTGTCCATGCTTTACGTGTTGAACTGGCGAGCGGCCCGTGTGCGCGCGGCTAGGGCCAGCGGGCTCCCGGTTTCGCAGCGCAAAGGTGGCTTTGGAAAGGGCGCCCTGGTGGGCTTGCTCTTCGTCGTTGCCCTGCAGCTGGTCAGCGTTGCCGTGGGCCTGCTCTACCCGAGCCTGGAAGAGGGCGAGCGAAACTTCTTCACCTCCGTGCCCCCGATGGCTCTGACGGCGCTCATGCCCGTGGCGCTGATCGTGGGTGGCATCGCAGGCAAGCTCTGGCGCTCCACCAGCCTGTAAGATCAGTCCATGTCCTTTGGGGCCCCCGCGAGGGGGCCATTTTTGTGCAAAGAACAAAGCCCAGAGCCACCGCCGGTCGCTTCGCGCCGGCTTCTGAAAAGCGGCGATGGAAGAAAGGCGGGTGACGCCTTCGGCGCGAGAAGTGATGTTAGGAATAACTGCGGCTTTAGCTCCGCAGTTTTTGCTTTTAGTCAAAGTTTTGTCCACTCAAGCAGTGGACAAAATCATGGGGCGATCTACCTTGAAGTTGTGGATAGGCAATCGCGCCTTCCGAAAACCATCAAGGAAATCGACATGAAAATTCATCACATCGTCAGCGACGGAAACCAAGCGGTCGCCATCACACAATCGGCATCGAGTGGCGGTGGTTACGCGCACCCGGTGAAGCTCTCCGCCATTCGCTTCAACGTGAAAGACGCTGAAGCGGCGCTTGGCGAGCTCAACAGGTCTGGCCACCGTCATGAGAAGGCGTTCGAAGTGATCGAGCGTTGGGACGTCGATGCTCTCAACCAGGGGCCAAAGTCAAAGTTCGGTCGAACCCTTGCCGCCCTTGTGGACGAAGCGCAGGGGCACTTGAAGGGGCCGGTGATCTACGAAGCCAAAAGCATGGAGGAGGACACCGCGCGTGCGCTCAACGCCGCAGCGAAGCAAGCCAGGCTTTCGCAGGTCCTTCCTGCTGCAGGTGGTCCGAGCATGATCATCGGTGGGGAGGTGTGGAACCCGCGCCAAGAGGCGCAGAACCAAGCTCCAGCTCCGGCGGCTGTCCTGGAAGCTCCCCGTCAGCGCGTGCGCCTGTAACCGCCGATCACCCACCAGCAAAAATCAGGAGATTCGACATGAACGTTCAAATTGCGGAAGCCATGAACAAAGCCAAAGACGACGCGGACCGCTACGGAATCCTTGCAGGGTTCGCCTCCTGCAACCGGGCCCTGCTTGAGAAGGGGGCCGCGCAAGAACTGGTGGACGCCTTGTATTTCGCCGGCGCTGCGATCAACCGTTGGCGTGCCATCGCGGTGGTCCGAGAGGCGGCTGCCAAGCCGTTGGACGCGGCGTCCTAAGCCGGAGCGCGCTGTGCTTCAACCTGTCCCTTCCCCAAAACTTGTCACCCTTCCGTCCTCCCGGGGCTACTCCCGTGATCTGGAGCGCTTGCAGGCGGCCGCCGCGCGCGTGCAGGTCACGCGAAACGAAGCCGTGCGCCAAGTGCTCGCCATGTATGCCGCCAAACCTTACCCACTGAGCAGGCGTCGGCTGGGTGGGGAACGGGACGTGCGGCTGGCCCACCTTTCGCTGCAGCGCAGCGTATTGGAGGCGGTGGAGCAGGGCGCGGTGAACGCGGGGATTTCCACCGCAGAAGCGGTGCGCCAGATCATCCGGGACTACGTCCAAGGACATCTGCTTCGGAACCAGGTTCGGGGCAGCCGCCATGGGTGACCGCCGCCCACCACCGCCAGGAAGTCCGAGCGCTGAGCTGATTCACGCGTGCGTCGATGGAAGTCTTTTCCGCGCTCTACAGGCCCTGCGGCAGGGCGCCAACCCCAACGCGTGGCGCCTCAACGAAGGTCCTGCGCTCCATTCCGCACTTGCCTGGCCCCGCATCGTCGAAGCCCTCCTGCAAGCTGGTGCGCACCCTCAAGAGAGGAACCACTGGTGCGAGCGCCCGCTGGAAAAGCTGGCGGCGGACTACCAGTTGAGCGACGACGCCGACGAGCGCAGCCGACTTGAGCAGACGGCGTTGCTGCTGTTGCGGCTGGGCGGCAACCCTCACCGGGGCAGTCCGTTCTGGAACACGCCATCGCTGAACGCGGCGATGCCGCACGTGGTGGCCAGGGTGGAAGCCGAACGACGCGCGGTCCACCTGGAGCAGGCATGGGCGGCCCGGGGAAGTGTCAGAGCAAAGCGGGCAAGGCTGTAGAGCCAACCGCCCAACGCCGCCACCGGTCGCTGCGCGCCGGTTTCTGCAGAAGCAGCGGTGGAAAAGAGCAGGTGACGCCTTCGGCGCGAGAAGTGATGTTAGGAATAACTGCGGCCTTAGCTCCGCAGTTCTAGAAATTAGTCAAGATTTTGTCCACTACAACCGTGGACAAATCTCTAAGGCGATCTACCTTGGGATCAGGAAGAACGCAACGCTTTTTCCACCGACTGGAACCGCCGACATGACCCTTTCTCTTCTCGCCATCGCTGCCCCCATCGCCCTTCCTTTCAGCGTTTGGCTGGCCCAGCGCCTTGAATGCTGCATCGACCGTGCCCTCTGGGCGCATTGAGGGAAACGCCATGACCACGCGTGCCACCCGCCACCGCTATTACGCTTACGAGCGCAGCGATGGCTCTGTGTGTTACCTGCCAAAGCTGTTGCACGAGGGGATTCAGCGCTACCCGCGAACGATCACGCACTACCACCTGGTGCAGTGGCTGGGAGTGTCCAAGTTGCTCAGCAAAGACGAATACAAGCAAATGGCGTGGCTGGGTTCACAGAGGGGAACGCTCCGAAACACCCATGATTCAACGCGTGCTGGTCTCACCGGCTGACACCCTGGCAGGGCAAAATGGTTTCATGACCCACGCTGCCGCTCCATCCACCCTTCAAGCCCCGGCCTACGGCCTGCTGCTCGGCCACACCGAGTGCCATTTCTGCCACGCGCCGACGCCCACCGCCGCGATCTGGGTGCCCTCGTTCGAGGAGCACGACGACGAGGGGTTGGTGGATCAGGGGGAGGGTGCTTTGTTGCGTTACATCGAGCGCTTGGACGAGGGGGGCGCTGCGTTCGTTGCCGGGCACGCCCCTTGGCTTCGCTTCGCCACTACTCGAACCTCCGGGCAAACCTACCTGGCCCACCATTGCACCACCTGCGGGGCCCTACAGGGCGACCACTTCGTCTTTTCCCCTGATGGCCCGTATTGGCCTCAAGACGATGTCCAACTTGCGTCTCTTCGCTTCATCCGAGGTTTGGGCCCACTCACCGCTCAAGCGTCCGCGGCGCAGAGTGGTTGGATGAACAACGTTCCCGAGGTTTGTTCATACGTATGACCATTTCCATTCGTTCCGCTGTTGCAGAAGATGCCGCATGGATAGTTGCTCTGCTTCGCGACGGAGCACGGCAAGGGCATTTCCGCGAAACCCTCAGCGCCCAAGCGGTTCCCTTGGTGGAAGGGCTGCTTCATGTCGGCTTCTTGACGATGATGAAGCTGCGACACAATCGACCAGAGGTTTGCAGGGTTGACGGCGACGTGAGGGTTGCGACCTGGGAGGGTCAGCCGGCGGCGTTTCTGATCTGCATGCATGATCGCGAAGGCTACGAGCTCCATCTCGCCGGCACGGGACCAGAGTTCATCCGGCGTGGTTGCTTCAAGGCATTGGTGCGCCACGCGTTGGCCAGTTCATCTAGGGAGGGCAGGGTCTTCGCACGGTGCTACGCGACGTCCAGCGTCGCCATTGAGGCGTTGAAGGCCCATGGCTTCGTGCGCACCAGTGGCGGCGATCCAGTCGAGTTGGACTGGGACAGGACGTTTCCATTGCCAGAGAACGTGGAAGCGGTTCCCCGGTCCTGGTGGCAGCGCCTCCTTGGAGGATTCAGGCGGGCCGATTGAGGGCCAGTCGGTGTGCCGCCAGCGGCACGCCATTCAAGCCCGTTGCGCTGCGCGCGGCCCCAACGCCCGGCTTCTCCGGTCAAGGGCCATTCCAGGGCCCGGGTCCTCGCTTCGCTGCGGGCCGCGCCAGCCCTTCCATTTCCTCCCCTGACCGCGCCGAGCGGTGGGGCGGTGGGTTTTCCATTCCAGGACATCCGGACCGGATGCCCTGGACCGGGCCATTACTCACCAGCGAGGTGCGCTCCATGTTTGACGAATTCGACCTTATCCATTCCTACACCCGCGCCCAGGCGATCGAGGACGGGGTCCTGGTGGACGTGTCCGACGTGGCCAAAGAAGCCGGATTCAAGTTGCCGTGGCCATCACGCGCGCTGGGTGGGCGCGCTACGTCGAAGTGCCCAGAGGGTCGGAGCTGCGCGGCCAGTCGGTGGACGGCCGGCTCTGGGACGTGCTTTTCATGCTCCACGTGGCCATCAAGCGGCAACAGGGCAGCGGTTCGGAGCTCCAGTTCCAACTCCACGTGGCTCTGCCCGATGCCGGCGACTGGTTGCCGAACGAAGCCCACCCGGAGACCGGGTCGACCCTGATGCGGTCCACCCACCGCCTGGTTACCTTGAAAGCACTGTGTGGGCCCGGGGACGCCCTGGAGCCGGTGGTGACGATCATGCTGCCCAACGAGGATTGAGAAAGGGGGGCCGGGAAACCGGCCCTCATCGTTTTCCCATGCTGGTCCCGCCGCTACCATAGCGGGAAGACAAGGGAGGGGCAGGGGATGGAAGAGTTCGATTGGTCGAAGGTGGAGTTTGCACGCACACCCTGGCGGAGCCGGGTTATCCCTGACGCGCTGCCCATCCTCATCCGGTGGGCGCAGGAGGGCGAAGCCCATTCCTACAGCGACCTGGCCCAAGAGCTGCACGACACCTTCGGGCACGAGATCAAACCCCGCAAAGACCTCTACGGCACCGTCGCCGGGGGAGTGGCCCAGGCTCTGCAGTGGCTCAGCGAGCAGTGGAAGGAACCCATCCCGCCCCTTCACGCAATCGTCGTCAACAAGAACACGAAACACCCTGGCGAGGGGGCGATCACCATCTCGCCAGCTTACTTCGCGGGAAAGAAGCTGGATACCGAGGAAGAGCGCCGCGCGCACTTGCGAGAGGCGATGGAAGACGTTTTCACCTATCCCAATTGGGACCAGGTCGCCCGCGCTCTGGGAGCCACCATGCTGACCCCGTCCGCCGGGGCGGTTGAAAAGGTGGCAGCGGATGCGCCTCTTCCCCTTCCTAAAGTCCAGGAGGGTGGCAGGCCAGAAAGCGATGAGCACAAAGCGTTGAAGGCGTGGGTGGCCAGCCATCCCGAAGAGTTCGTGGACTTTGGGAGCTTCCCCACGGGGAGCAACGAGAAGTTATTGAGCTCGGGTGACCGACTGGACGCGCATTTCGATAACGGAAGACATCGCCTGGCGGTGGAAGTTAAAACCAGCAAGTGCTCGGAGGACGAGCTCCAGCGCGGCGTCTACCAAGCGGTGAAATACCGCGCCGTTCTCCGGGCCGAGCAGAAGGCGATCCGTCACGTGCCCAACGGGGAGGCGGTGCTGGTATGCACGCGCGCTCCGAACACGGAAACTCGAGCACTCATCAAACGCCTGCAGGTGCGGTTCCAGCAAGTGCCGCTGGAGGCGGAGCAAGAATGAAGCCTGAGGAACTGGAGCAACGTATTCGCCAAATCGATGGATTCGTTCGGGTGCTCACGCAGGAATGCCACATCCTCGACGAGCGCCGGCACATTCTGTCCCCACTCATTCAAGATCCCGAGATTCAGGCAGGACTGAAAGCCAAGCTGGACAAGACGCCGGGCGCCAATGCCTGGAACCACTTGGCGCCGCTTCTTGGACAAGACCTGGTGCGCGATCAGTCACGGCTTTTTCTGGATAACGACTCGCGGTCCGGTAGCCTGACCAACCTCTGGCGAAAGCTTCAAGCAGATCCCGCGATCAAGGAGCACTACCGGGAGCGCTATGGGCGCATGTTCGATCACTTCCACGACGAACCGATCAGTGACCTGCCGCCCGAAAGCTCGGCTGTTTTCCAGGAGAAGTTCAGACAGAGCGATCGGGACGAGAACTACTCGCGCTTCGATAGTGGCTGGGAAAAGGTCTCCGCTGCTATGGCGCTCTTGATGGCCGACCCAGTGGCTGAGAAGATCAAAACGCTCCGGGACAAGCACCACGCCCACCTGGAAATGCGCAAGCTGGACGAGGAGCCTGGCGCGTTTGACATCAACACGCTTGGGTTGACCTTCAATGAGGTCCTGGCTTTTGGCGATCGTTGCCAAGCCACCGTGGCAGAGCTGGGGCTGCTCTTGACCGGAACCAGTTGGGATCCGCAGCAATACGCGTCGGTTCACGAAGCCCAAGGCAAGGCGATGTGGAAAGCCTTGGCTGGGGTTTGACTTCGAGGCACAACAGCGAAGAGCCCAGAAGCCGCCGCAGGTGGCCAAGCCACCTGCCTTCTGAAAAGCACGCTTGGTGCGAGGGCATTGCCTCCGGTCGGTTTTGGAAATCCGAAGCTTTGCCACTTCGAACGTGAGGGATGCCCCCCGCCTTCTTTGCCGTCAGGGGCACTTGAATTCAAAGCCCACCCAGTCGCTCGCTCCCAGGTCTTGCCAGTAGAACCGTGCGCCTGGACCCACGACGCTGCAAGAGCAAGCCGCCGGCCAAACCGCGGTGCCGGGGTGGTTGACGAAGCCGTAACCTGGCATCGGAGTTAAGTTGGCGCGCAGCGCGTAGACACAGGCTTCCAAAGCCGGTGTTGGGCGGGTCACGCCAGGTGGCTCTGGCGTAAACGTGGGGGTGTCGTTCGTTTCGTATTGCCAAGTGCATGCCAACGAGGTGGCTTGAAGCTCGGCCAGGGTCCGGGGAGCGTTGCAGAAGATCGCCCAGCCGTAGTGCCCTCCGTCTCCCCACGAATGCCAAGATCGCCCGGTGTATTCGGGAAACGTCGGAGGTGGTGCGTTGGCGGTGCATGTATTGGCCTCGTTGCGACGAACCCCAGTCTCCGCCCAATTTGTCCAAGTGGTGAACGTCGGGCTTGGCAGCGACCACGTGGTGGCCGGGCAGTTGTAAGACCCCATCCTCGTCCGCCGCTGCTCGGCCTGCCACGTGTGCGATCCACTCTGGCCTGCCGGGCAAGCGGCCGCCGTGGTGATCCACTGGGTTTCCGCCTGTGGGAAAGGCGTTGGGCAAGCCACACAGGTGGTATTGGTTTGCGTCCAGGCGTTCCACGAACCGGTGCCCGTGCACGTGAAGGTGCGCTGCTGCCCAATCGCGCCAAACTGACCGGCAGGGCATCCCACGTTGCGCGTCTCGGGAGCCGGGCACGGCGCGCAGCTGCTGCTCGTCGTGGTCCAACTGCCGGCCGTCGTGGACCCAGCCCACGCCTCGTAAACGCTCGGGTCGGTTCCGCAGTGGTGACGGCGGTTCTGGAACACCTGGCCCACCTGACCCACTGGGCAGTTGATCGTTCGGTTTTCGCTCCACTCCTGACACGGCAGCACCGTGCTTGTCGGTGGCGGCGTGGCGGGCGGTGAAGTAGGCGGAGCCGGAGGCGTCACGGTCACCGGGGGAGAGGGTGGAGTGGCCGGTGGGGGCGTCGTGGGAGGAACGCTTGGTGGCGGGGCGGTTGGGGGCGACACCGGCGGGGAAGGCGCGACCGGTCCCACGGGTCCTACGGGGCTTCCCACGGGTGGAGAAACGGGAGGCGTGACCGAGGGGGTGACGGGTGGCAACACCAGCGGCGATCCGGTCCATTCGCCCCCCAACAAGCCGCTGTGGTAGACGAAGACCACGCGCGATTTGTCAGCGCAGGTGCGGCCCAGCAATCCGACGTCGAGCTGGCCGCCGGTGTTTCGAATCACCGACACGTCCGACACCTGCGCGTCCCACACCCCGCTCGCGTTGGCCGCGACCAGGTCCACGCACGCTTGGCGAGGAAGTCCGGCGTAGCTCACGGAGAACGAATCACCGAAGCGATCGACGGTGTAGGGCTGGACGTTTACCGCGCCGCCCCATGCGTTGGTCAAGACGCTTTCCCCGACGCCGAGTTGGGATTCGGGGGCCAAGCCATCGACCACCACAGCGGTGGTGCTCACTCCGCGGAACGTCCCCACCATCCCAAAGCTGCTCTCGATACGTCGGGACAGCTCACGCAGGTTGCGCGTTTCGCTGGCCACCTTCGCCTTTGCATCGACCTGGCCAAAGAAGAGGAACATCGCGCCCGTGGCTGCGGTCACAACGCCCAGCGCCAGCAAGGCCTCGGTGAGGGTGAAGCCCAGCGCGCTGCGCACGCCCTTGGAAAGGCGGGTGAGGGTGGGCGAACAGCGGCGGATCATGTGCGTCATGCATTCAGCATGCGATGCACCTTGGATTCCGCAAGCCCCTGTTTTTTAGTCAAAAAAAGTTGGATTTTTCATCTTGACATTGCACGGTGGTTTGGTTGCATGGGATTAAGAGAGTGGGGTGACCTACTCATGAATGTCATTTAAAAAACCCAAGAGACCGACGCCATGATTGAAAACCCCACCCGCTTGGCCCGCCCCATTGCTGGCCCTTCTTTCGCATGTATCCCTCCCACGGCTCCCGCGTTCCTGCCCGAAGGCAAGCTTCGCCGGCAAGCCCGCCTGGCGCGTGAGCAACGCCACTTCGAGCGCCAGCTGCGCAAGGAGCTGAAATGGAAATGACCGCCCACAAACTTGCTCAACAACTTCTGGAAGCCATCGAGCACCGCAACCCTTGGGAGCTCGAAGAAGCCATCGCGGCTGTCCGCGAGGCACGCCTGAAGGCGTGGAGGGGCATGACGGCTTTTCCTTCCTTGGACCACCCGGTGGGGCCCAACGGGATTACCGCGTTCCACGTGGCCTGCATGGGGTGGCACGTGAACCAGGATGACCCCCACAAGCGGCAGTGCTACGACAAGATGGCCGGAATGCTGGCCGAAGCCGGGGCGGACGTGTTTGCGGAGTTCGGCCCGGCAAAGCAACGCTGGACGATCATTGAAGCGCTGCATGGCGCTACGCCACCGTCTGTCAAAGCATGGATGGCCTCTCAGCCATTCGATCTGCATTGCTCGCCTTCAAACGTCGCCTACACGCTGCGGTGGGACAGCCGTCGTCCAGTCGCCTCGCTGGAAGAATAGAAAAGAATCAAAGGGCTGAACGGCCCGAAAGGTTGCAAAAACATGCACTTGCGCAATGGCGGCGTCGGGGTAGATTCGGTAGGAACCCCTATCTACTCACGAAAGGATACCCTATGCGGCTGTGCAACTTCTCACTCAAGGGTGGCGTCGGCCGCACGACGCTGGCCCTGAATCTTGCCGGGTGCTATGCCCGTGACCCCAGCCTGCGTGTGTTGGTCAACGACCGGGACCCCCAAGGCGGAGCCTGTGCGTTTGCCTCGCTGTCGGACGAAACACCGTTCAGTGTCGGACGTTCGCGCTCCCCGGGCTTCGACGTGGAGATCACCGACACTCCACCACGCCTGCCGGACAACGAAGTGATCCCCGAGGCTGATCTCTACCTGGTGCCCACGTTGCTCGATGGGGCCAGCTTTCTCATCTTCCTGCGAACCGTGGATGTTCTTGAAAAGAAGGGAAAGCGTTACCTGCCCATCGCCAACCGGGCCAACGACAAGCGGGCAGCCCATCGACGCCGCCTGGAGCACCCTAAGATGTCGGGTGCCGTCCTGGTGCGGGACCGAGCGTTGTTTGCGGACTGCTACGAGGAGGGGAAGACCGTGTTCGACGCCAACGGCCGCTGGGCCCGGGTGGCCCAGGAGGAGATCCACTCCCTCGCTGTCCGGGTGCGCGATACTTTGGCCGCTGGTGCAGGCCGGAGGGCTGCGGCATGATGGAGCTTCCTTTGGTTTCCCTCCCAAACCTACCCATGGCCACTCGCAAAGCTCCTGCCAAGAAGGCTGGCACGAAGAAGGCCGTCAAGCGCACCTTGGATGACGTCAAGGACGTGACCCATGCCAAGCCCCGCCGGGCCAGCAAAGCGGCAGGCGTTCCGATTGCCCGCATCCCGGAGCACCTGTTGCTCGGGCCGGGCGACTACCCGGAGCGCAAGTCCTACTTTGACTACGACGACAGCCAGAAGGCGGGCAGCGTCGGAGGAAAGCGGGTTCACATGGTCATGCCCCGATCGGTCACGCTGCACGACTACCGTCGTCGGGAGGACGGGCTGCGCCACCACCGGGCCATGGTGACGATCCCGCCAAAGCTCCGCGAGAACATCGCCAAGCTGTTTGGCTTCGACGATTCGGAAGACGCCGGCAGTGAAGTCGCGTTGACCACCGCCATGGTGGCGTTGGCCGACTACGCCGCGGCGTCGCTCATCCAGGATAAGACGCTGTTGATCGTGAGCTCGCCGGTGGACGAGCACGCGGAGGACCGCAAGGCCGCCAGGGTGGCAGTGCGGAACTTGGGGATGAGCAAGAACGGGAAGATCTACTGACCCTCACAAACATGGGAACGAAGAAAGCGGCTATGGCCGCCTTCTTGTGGCTGTGGATCGTCCCGTGGCCAGAGCAAAAGCAGCTGAAAAAGCGTCCCCTGGCGGGAGCAGGCATACGCCTACGGCGCGGAGAACCGTTGATTGAATTTCCGGATCCACGCGAAGGGCTTTCCCATCATGAGCAATGGTTTGATTTGTCCGATCAGCCGGAGCTTTGGGTCGGCTCATTGAGAAAGGCTGGCACTGTCCAGCTCGGACGATTCATTGCCCGCCAGTCGCCGCCGCAGGGCCTCTTTGGACATCTTGGGCGGAGCGTCCAGCGAGAGCTCCTTTCCGTCCAACGAACGGTAGAACGGATCGTCCACCCCCGCGCTGACGTAAACGACCAGGTCCGGCCCGATGGTCAACAGGCCTGCATCGAACAGCGCGTGGATGTCCTTTCGTAGCAATAGACCGTTGTTCAGAGCGTTGGTGGAAGCTCCGTTGTAAGGGACGATGTGAGCGGCGTCGATGACGCTGGCCAGGGCGGTCCCGGTGACCATGCACACCGCTCCATAGTGAGCGACTAGGCGCTTGCGAAACTCGGCCTGGCCCTCTCGGATCACGCGGAGGACCTGCTCCATTCGCTTTCCCTCTGCTGCGACAGCATCAGGAGCCGGCGGCAGTGGCTGTTCCTGCCTCAATCGCCCGCTCTCCTCAAGGACGCCCTGGAGGGCTTGGATCACATCGTGACTGAAAAGCTCTGATGCAGGGCGCAACTGAAGGTCAATCCCGGACCGGTGCCGGATGTGCGCCAACAGAAGTGCGGCGTCCTCCACATACTTGAGTTTCTTTTCGCGCATGCTCCAAAGTTGGTTCAGCTCGCCCAAGCTCAAGACCTTCAGCGCCAACCTGAGATCGCGGCTGGTCATCCGTAGTTGACTGGTTCCCTTCTCCAAATGCTGGCGAACCAGGTATTCCTCCAACTCCGGTGGGTTTGCATCTTCGTCAGCGCGGATAGTGAACAGGCTGCTGAAAGGCTTGTTGAATTGCTCCTTCCACTTCTTCTTTCGCCGCTGAGGCTTCGACGGGTTCCGGTTAGCCTTACTGTCGCTTCCCTTGTCCTGATCCTTTTCGTCCATGTCGGTCAATTGATTGTCTGAGCTTGCCTCAATGGTAAGGGATCCCTGGTGTCCGGGCGCCCTTTCGACTGGCGCTTGCGGGCTTTCAACCACGCCGCCGCCAGATCGTCCACGTCGGCCTGCAGCGCGGCCCGTTCGCCAGGCAGCCATGCCCTCAGCGTCCCACTTGCCACGCCCGCGTCTCGCTTCGCCAAACGCCGCCTTGCTTCCAACCACTGGGCCTTCGTTTCCCCCTCACGTGTGGCTTGACGCTGGGTCCGCATGCGAACGGCGTTGGGCCTGTCGCTGTAAGCCGGAATGTGGTCTTTGGCCTGGCTAGGCCACGGTGCTTCGTGCGTGCCCTGTCGCCGCAGTCGGATCTGGCGCAGGCTTGGATACCGGGCCATCCACCGGTTCTCAAATGAGCGGTCGGGAGGGAGAGCAGTCCCCAAAGGCAGGGGAATGACCAACGCGTGGAGGGCGATCAGCTGCCACACCGCCGCTTGAAAAACATCCTCGGTTAACCGGAAGGCCACCACGTCGGGGTGTTCCAGCCATTGGCCTTGGTGCATATTGCGCAAGAGCGCGGCCAAGTCGTTTCGCGTCAGATGGGCACGGTGGGCCAGTGGCCACCCCACTATCCAGCCGTCCGAATGCCTCTGGGCGTGAACGACGAACCGGGGGTGTATCCAGCGCTCTTGGAGCTGGGCAAGGACGGTGGCTGGCTTGGCAAAGCGCCCCACCTCGACCAGGTGGTTGTCGGAGCGCTGGAGGACAAGCAGCCGGTCGGCCAGCAGGGCGTCCAAGGGTTCTGGTGGCAGCCGCTGGCTCAACTCGGGCCAGGCCAACAGGTCACGGGTGCCCCGCTCGGTGATGCAGCGCTTGCAAGCCATGCGCAGGTTCTCGGTGTCCCTTGGGCCGGCTAGGCTCAACGGAACGAGCGGTGAGAGCCCCCACGAATGGCTACGGTCCAAGTCCAAGGGGGCGGTGCAGAAAGCGCACACAGGGCTTTCGGAACGGCGGGCCACGTCCAGCGCCCAGCGTGGGGTGGCAGGCGCACGGACGGCATGGAAGGCCAGCACGCGACGGGCAAACGCGTCCAGGTCAGCGGTGTTCATGAGAGCACTCCTGAAACGACAGCAGGCGGATCGTTGAAGGCCAATGGCGGTGAATGGAGGCCATGGCGCGCACCCTCGTTTGACTAAAACGAATTGGTGCGAGGGATTTGCGGGTTCCTTCCAGTGGTTCTTTGGCTGCCCACGGAAGATTCGGAAAGCACGGTGTCGGTGCATCCAATGGCACTGCACACGTTTGACTAAAACCAACGTGGCTTGGGTGTCGTGGGGCGGTGCAGCGGGTGGGCGAGGGCAACCTGTCCTGGGGATCCGGGGCAATGCGAAACGGTGGGCTGAAAAACTTTGCACGGATTCCCGGGGTGGGGCATCGGTGGGCGTGAGGGGGGGAAGAGCGGGAGCGTTGCGTGGGCATGGCGTGGGCGGTGGTCCTGTGGGGCGAGGGGGCGTAGACCACCAATAGCGCACCTGGGGCAACACGCAAGGGGCCGCCGAAAAGCAACTGCAAGAGCCCAACGTGGGTGGAAGCAATGTCGCCAGTGGCAGAGAAGCAGGAGCCCTGACGGTTCCCTAGAGTCGTCATACACATGACGCACTGAAGTGGGAGTGCGTTTTTCGCCCAAGAATCCGTGTAACGCCTGCCGAAACCTCAATGCAATCAAGGCCTGACCATGTCACCACTGAATGGAGACAGTGTCAGTGCTTGTTAGCTCGTTTGGCCCATGTTTTTCAGGCTCCTGACGTGGGGCCTTGCCAACTCCGAGATTCGCGGTATCGGTGGAGTAATCCCGAAACGGAGTTACTCGACCGATGGCGTTTGTTCGTCAAAACGTAAACCTCGACCCTCGGCAACTGAAACTTGCTCAGCGGATCGCCCGTGAATCGGGCAGTGGGTTCAGCGCTTACGTGCGAGAGGCGCTGGAGCGACACAACACCGCCACGTCCGTGGTGAGCGTGTTGGAGAGCGCCAACGCTCAGCTGGAGCGCCTCATCGACGATCTGCGGGAGGAGAACGCGCTGTTCCGGAGTGCGCTCCAGGAAGACCTGCGGCGGCTGCGAGACGAAACGAAGGCGGAGCAGGGCACTGCCATTCAGCGCTACGAAGAAGCGCTTCGCAAGGTCGTGACGGCGGCCCTCTCGCAACCCTCTCCCAAAGGCTCTGGTGCGGCCAAGGTGCCCGCGACCGGACCCATGACTGCTCCACGCACCTAACTTTCCCCCACAGCAGGAGATCCATCCCGTGAAACGTTTTTCCCTTCCTCTCACTCTCTGCCTGGCGGCGTTCATGCCGCTTCAGGTTTCCGCCCAGGCCGCCCCTGATGCGGTCCACGCCGCGGAGGACGATGGCAAGCCCAAGGCCGACAAGAAGCGTCTGTTCAAAGCCGGTGGCATCGGTTGCGTGGCCGGCGGAGCCATCGCCTTGCTCACGGGCAAGAAGGACAAAGCCCTGGGCGCTTGCGCCGCCGGTGCTGCAGTGGGGGCTTCGGCGTCTTACGTGAAGCAGCAGCGTGAGCACGCCGAGCAGGCCGCCGACGCCGCCCGTGCGGCTGGCATGAAGGCCGAAGTGGTCACCAAGACCCAAACCGTGGAAGGCAAGCAGGAAGCTGTCCTGGATTCGTTGCGGTTGAACTACAACCCCGCCGACATGAAGCGGTTGGGCAGCGACACCCGGGCCTTCCTCGACAAGTTCGCGGGTCTGTTGAACAAGTCCAGCAACGGGTTGACGGTGGTCTTCCAGGGAGCCGACAAGGCCGCCTGCCAGGTGCCCATCGTTGAGCTGGCCAAGCGTGGCGCGCTGTCCAAGGTCACGGTGGACGACCGATGCGGCAGCGGTGAGCCCGTGATCGTCGTTACCCCGGTGCCTGACGTCCGCTGACGCCAATCGCCCGGGTGTATTGCGATGCCCGGGCTTCCTTCCCCCATTCCCAGGAGCCGACATGACCCCAGAAGAAAGAATCCAGCAACGCAAGCGCGAAGAATTGCTGAAGCGTGCCAACGCAACCCCGACCGCTTCGCCCACGCAGGAAGAGCGGCTGGTTTCCGACGGCGTGAAAGAGAACCTGAAAGCGGCCAGTCACTGGGCTGGGGTGTTCGGCAAGCGCACTGCCGAGTTGACCCAGAAGGGCGTTGCTGCCGCTGCCGAAAAGGCGAAGGAGGTCAAGGCGACCGTGGACGCCAAGCGGGCAAGGAGCGCGGAGGAAAGAATTCAGGTAACAGAAGCCGAGTCTGGACCCACCGTCCAGCCGAGCGAAGCCGAGGTGGCGACAAAGTCTTTGAAGGGAGAGGACGCGGGTTCTCTCGTGGTTGACGGAATGGCTCAGGACCTTGTGCTTGTTGATGGGGAGGTGGGGGAGGGCAAAGCACCCTTTGCCGAAATGGCAGCCGAGGACCTGGTCGATGCGTTGTCCGCCCGGGAGCCAGCGGCAACTACCGTCGAAGCAGAAGCGGTTGGCGTGAGCGAAACGAATCTTGAGCCAGGAGTGACGGAACTGCGGCCTGTCGTGGAAGCCGCCAGATTTACACCGGAGGCGGACGCCCCTTCGTATCAGCCTGCAGATGCTGTCAAGGAGCTGCAGGTGACCGATGGCGTTTCGACAGGGCAAGGAAAGTTGGCCGCCACTGTTGCAGAGGAGCTTGGCCCCTCACCCCACGCCAAGTCACCAGAAGCAACGCAAGCTTCATTGCATTGCACGCCCCGCTTTCGTTGGCCCTGGGTCTTGGCTAGCGTGGTGGCGGTGGCTTTGGCCGCGGGGGCGATCTACTTCTTGCTTGGGAAGAACAACCAGATGCCTTCGAGCACACCGGCTCCCGTGGCACCGGTGGCCACCCCGGCTGTTCCAGAGCAGGCGCCGGTGGTGGTAGAAGCCCCTTTGATCGCGCCTGCTCCAGCAGTGCTTTCAGAACAGGCCAGGCCAGAAACCACGATCGAGAAGCCCGCACCTGTCACCGCTCCCCCGGTAACGACGACAGCGCCAATTGCGCCCCAGCCAATGCCTTCGCCGAAACGTGCGACCGCCCCGAAGAAGGCCCCCGCACCAGCCGCCGAACCGCGGAACGACTGGCAGCGAAAAGCCAACGCTGACCTGGACGCCTGGGCGAAGAAGTCGGGCATCGACTGATCCCCCTTGCGCATCCGCGGATTCGATCTAGAAAGAAGTGACCTACTCACGAATAAGGGGGAAGCATGTTCAAGTGGCTGTTCACGCAATACCGGGAACCCGGAAAACTTCATTTCGGCTCAAAGTGGCTGAACCTGCACGGGCGCTTGTTCCTTGGCAGCCCTGAATCGTTTGGCATGGGCCACCTGAGCGAAGGCGTTCGCCGCACTTTCTACTACTTGCGCGCCGATCGCAGGCCTCCGGTCAGAGACGACGCCGCGTATGAGGCATGGACCAAGGATCGGCTCTACGCGAGCAAGGTTGAGCAGGTCGCAGAGCGCTGGGTGGCCAAAGCGGGCTTCCTGGCGTGCGCGCCGCTTTGCTTGGTGCTTGCCGTCTTGGCGCATTGGCTTCGTTGATTTAACAGGGGGAGGGAAACAGAGATGGCAGCAATCAGTTTGTTCAACGTTCTGGACTGGACGAGCGGCTTGGGCCGCAAGTTCCGACGGAAGAGCGGCGAGCCTTTGAGCGTGAAAGAAGAGATCATCGTCAAATCCAACGAGGACTATGAAAACCTCGTGGGGCGCTTTGACGTGACCGATCGCGTGCGCAGCCGAGAGCTCGATGTGCCGGACGCTGACAGAGATTTCGCGCTGGAGTGCGGCGCCGTCTGGGACGAGAACGCCCAAGTGTTCAAGGTGCCCGATGGACGCAGCGAGGACGAATTCCAGGAGTGGTGGCCGAAGGTTCCGGAAGATTTGCGTGACACCCAATCGCGGATCATCACGACGAAGCTTGGACGGCGTGCCGAGGGCTTCCTGCAGGGCAACGACATGGGGCAGGGCGGCGACAGCCTGGCCACTCCCTTGATGTATCTCGCCTTCCCCATGATCGGCGTTCTGGCAACCTTCTTGGTGAGCCTGATCGTTTCTATGGGTTGGACCAAGCTAGAGGCCGCCTCGACGCTGGAAAGCTTTGTCCGGATTGGTGGGGCAAGCGTGATAGCTCTCTTGCTGACCATTCCTTATTTCATTGCCCTCAAGCAAGGCGAGGGCATGAAGGAGGCCCTGAAAGCCCTGGTGCTGCTGCAATGGGTTCCGATGGCGCTTCAGTTCGTGGTTGGGGAAAGCAATGGCGGCACCGAGGTGGCAATGCAAGCCGGCGGCATGGCTGTGTATGCCCAGATCGCCAAGACCTACCTGTGGTGGGCCTTTGGCTTGGTCGGCATCCTGTTTGTGGTTTGCTTTGTGGCGGCGGCCTCACGCCCGCACCGGGGCGTCATTGGCGGGACGGCCGCGCGCTTCATTCAAGCGATGAAGTGGGTGGGCCTCATCTTTGCCACCTTGGTTGTCGCCAAGGTCCTGCCGTTTGGTTTGGGCGAGGCGGCGCCTTATGTGTTGGCCTGCATGTATGCGATGCAATACGCCGAAGGAAACTTTGTCCAAAACGCTGCCCGGCTTTACCTGCAGAACAACGACAACAACCTGGCCACCCAGGGGGCGCTGATCAATGCGCACGTCAAGGCGCGAGAGCAGCAAGCCGAGGCGGCCCTGCGGGACAAGACCCCGCTGATCACCATTGGGCGCGCCACGGGACACCTTTCCGACAAGGGCTATGGCTACTCGCCCGACTTGGGCACCGTGATGATGTTCTCATGGCGCGATTGCCAGCAGGGCCTGCTCGTGTTCGGGGCCATCGGTTCGGGCAAATCCTATGCCGCACTGCGACCCATCGCTCGTCGGTTCCGTAAAGCCGCCTTGGCAATGGCGTCTGTGGCGTCGGAACAAGGCAATGTAAGGGAGCGTTTGACGCGGCAGAAGCTGGCTGGCGGTGCTCTCATTGCCGACGGTAAAGACGGAGCAATCATCGCGGATCTGGAAGGGTTGTTCGATATCGTCGTCAAGCCTGGAATGCGCGTGGGGCCCTACGAAGGGTTGGCGCCCGATCAGATCGTCCGGGCATTGCGCGGTGCAGCCGGTGGGCGCGTGGACGAGAAATCCAAGCTTTGGACCGACGGCGGTGACGCGTTTCTCTACCACACCGGCATCATTCTTCGTGCGCTCGTGGATCACGAGATGGCTTACAGGTCTTGGTGTTCGGCCAAGCTGGAAGGGCTGGAGCGTGCACAGTTGGACGCGGAGCTTGAGCTGGTCAAACAGCGCAAGCTGGACGAGGACGTGGCCGAGACTGAGGCTTTGCTCGAGCGGATCGCCGAGCAGATCGCCATCCATCGAATCCCTGTGAGTGACGACAGGCAATGGCAATACACGCCATTCCACCACGCCAAGTTGTTGTCCATTGTGGAACGCGTGATTCCCGCCAGCCCCGCGCCTCGTGCCAATGCAAAGCTGATGGAGGTGGTGAAATACTTGGGCCTGGAAGAGGCGGACACGAGCCATGACGAAGAAGGGCGGCTGGCCTACGCGGCCTACCTGCAACAGCACCGCCTTCGTCAAGAGAGCGCTCCGCAGACCATCCACCCGGATCTCTTCCGTCCCATGTCTCAGCTGCAGAGCTCGCTGGAATGGGCGTTCCTGGAGATTCCCGCGATGCATCCGGAACAGAGGCAATCGTTCACGCTCAACTCACGAGGGCTGCTGGAGAAGCTCTTGCGAGGCGAAAAGCTGCGTGACAGCAAGACGGACATGCCCTGGCATTCGATTGAGACGGGCGAGGTGGACGTCTCCGACGCGCTCTATGGAGCCATGGTAGGCCTCTTCTTGCCCCCGACCCAATTCGGTGAGGCAGGTGAAATGATGATGCGTCTGCTCAAACAGCGGGTCATGAACGGAATCAAAGGGCGTGGTGCATACGGTGATAAATGGCGTGAAGCACTGCCCGGCCAGACCGAGGTGATGCTGATGATGGACGAGGCCCACCTGCTGTTGACGGCCGATGACATCAACCTGTTCTCCGTTTCGCGCTCGCTGGGGTTGATGCCCGTGCTTGCAACGCAAGGCTTTGAGAGCTTGGTCAACGCCTTTGGGTCGGTCAACGAGGCGGATCTCATGGCCAATACGATGCAGTCGGTGATCGCGCTGAAGTGCTCGCACAACACCCACGAATACCTGGAAAAGCGGTTCGGGCAGGCAACGTTGACCACGTTCAAACAGCGCACCCGGGGCATCGACTACCAAGGCGGCATGAACAATTGGCGCCACTCCGTGCTCAACGACCCGGATCATGCCTACGCGTCCGCCTACGACGAGATGCGCATGGAAGGGGCTGGGCGACTGACGGCCTCGCGCATCGACGCCGTGACGGGCCGCCGCTGGCGGATTGGATCGGAGGACACGCTCGGCCAAGACGAGATCGCGCGCGACATCGACATGCCCACCGGGGGCAAGCGCGAGGTGCAGCCGCTGTTCCTGCGCGAGGAGTATTCCGCCCTTCTTGAGCCCCGCGGTCACGCCGTTGTGGCGTTGAACCGGGCTGGCATCAAGCGGTTCGACCTGGCAGAGCTCCTGCCCGATGCGGATTGATGCGGATAGGCAAGGGGGCTCACCCCCCTTGCCAAACCTGCGGATTGATCAACGATGAACCTATTCACCCCAGCGGAGGAAACAAACATGAGCGACAACCTTTCCCAACCCATCGAAGAAATGACCGAGCTACGAGCACTCCAGGCGCAGCGCAACGAGCGGCTTCTGGGCGATCGCCCACCGCCCCAGAAGGACAGCGCGGCCCGGGCCGACTTCGAGCAGAACGTGGCCCAAGACCAAGACGCCATCGAGCAACGCCGACAGCGCGTTCTGGATTGGGCAGAGAAGGCCTCGCCCGATCAGATCGCCGCGCTCCAGGCAAAGATCCAGGAGGCCGACAAAGCCGTTCGTGATGCAAAGCCGGACGACAAGCACGAGCAGGTGGTTCATGCGACCGTTGCGCAGTGGCGGCAGCAACGCGGGGGCCAGCGGGAGGAGAGCCCTCCCATGTTGACCCGTGAGCAGCGGATGGAGAACGGGCCCGGTCGCCTGGGATACGCTGATTACGCCCGCAGTTCGTTGAAGGAGGCGGCTTTCATGAAGGACTACGCTGCCAATTACGATTGGGAGAAGCACCAGAAGCAGGCCCAGCCGAACGTCTTCCGACAGTGATCTTTACCGATGTTCAAATCTGCCCGGTTCTTCGCAGAATCGGGCATTTTTGCGTCTTGACGTCCAGTTTGATGGTGCTTTACTGGTTATGTAAAGAGTAGGGAGACCTACTCATAAAAACCAAAAGGAGAGCCGCCATGTCCACGTTGTTCAATGCCCTCAAAGACTTCGCTTTCGAAAACGCGGTTCCACTGCTGACCAGCTTGTTCCTGCTGACCGCGGCCTTCGCAGCCGCTGTTCTCGTCTACCCCCCGGCCGTTCCGGTTCTGCTCAAGGTAATGGCCATAGCGGCGGTGGGCTTTGTGACCATCGGGGTGGTGGTCCAGAGTTCCTTCCTATGAGTAGCCGGCGCTGGCTCAGGCTGCGCGCGAGGTGCAGGAAGCGTTGGCGCCGGTTTGACTGGGAGGGGTTTGATTTCTGGTTCTATCCCGCGCTGATTCTCTACATGCTGGTTTGGATCGTCTTTGGCCCACCCGACAGCGTTTAACGCGTTAGCCCATTAGTTCACCAGCGATCGAGCTGGACCTTTCCGATGAGGCACATCGGCTTACCACTGCAGGAGGACCAGATGAATATCAACAACACCAACTTCCACCGTTTTCCCGACGTTGCTCCCGAGCATTTGAGTTCTTTCGCCTTGGTCGGGGGGTATGTGGATTCCCAGGTTTTGGCTGGAAGAAGCTTGGACAATGTGCTTCAGGAACTGGACAGCAGTAGCCCAGGGCAGAAGCTCTGGCATGACACTGAGATTCTTCGGCATTTCAGTGTTGCGGTGGCTACTCGCCTCAACAGCTAACACGTTCTCTTGACGGTCGCGGATTCGGCTCTACAACAATAGAGATGGACATCCAAGAATCTCTGATGCACCTCTTGCGTCCCCCGGGCCTCCAACGAGCGGAGGCCTTGGCGGGCGCGCTCGCGCGCGAAGCCGGCGCATCCAAAGGCCTTCACGACTCGCAAGTGTTGGCGCGCGCCCACGCCCTGAGCGTTGCCCCTGTCGAGGGTCGGTTGGGCGATCTGGTCTGGCAGGTCCGCCAGCGGAAGCACGATGATGCGCCCCAAGTGGACCTGCGCTGGGGCTTGCATCGCCTGGGGTTCGACGCGCCCACGCGGGCCTCCACCCGGAACCTGGTGCGTGCTTACGAGGGGCGCTTGGCAGACCGTGACGAGCCGATGGTTTACAGCACCTTGGCAGAGAGGGTGGCTGGGTTGTCCATGGCAGAGCACACCTCGCTCTTCCAAGGCATGGCGATGGCGGTGGAGGAAGCGCGGACTCGGCAGTCCGATGCAAGCCGGTTGCGGGAGAACGCACCGTGGCAGGGCTGGCTCGTGGGGGCGTCCCGGGCGGGCCACGAAGCAGCACTGCTGGCCTGCATCGGCATGGGCGCGGACGCCCGGCTGCCCGATGCCAGCGGCAACACGCCCCTGCACCACGCGGCCCGGTTTGGTCACGCCTCGCTGGTCACCCCGCTGGTCCACGCCGGCGCCGATGTGGCGGCCCTCAACGCCCACGGGTGGGCACCGCTCCACCTTGCCGCCCTTCACAAGCACGCCCGGGCCTGCCTCCACCTGATGGCCCACGGCGCCAATCCTGAGCAGCCAGGGTGGCGAGGGCGGACCCCAACGCGCATGCACCGACATGAGCAAACCCAAGCCCTTTGACGCGCTGGGCGACGTGCCCGGCAGCGTTGCGCCTTCCCAGCCGGTCCGATACTGGCACCGCGCCGTTCTTGCCGGTGCATTCGTTTTTGGCGTGGCCTACGTGGGGAGCATGGGCGTTGCCTGGCTCTTGCCGAATCCAGATGGCTCGCTCATCCGTTTTGCCGATGCCTTAAAAGGCGGACTGGTGACCGTCTACCACTTCCTGACCGTCGGCATCTCGGCTCGGGCTCCGGCACGGGAGTTCATCGAACTGGTGTCCTACCACCACCCAGTGGCGACGTGGTCCCGGATCGGGGTGTCGCTTCTGCTGGCGGCGGGCCTCGGTCTGCGGGTGTTCCTCAAGGCGGCCGAGCCAGTGAGCAACACCTGGCACCTGGCCGGACCGCGGCTATTGGAAGGAAAGGAGGCCGTGGACGAAGCCCGGCGCCGCTCGACGACCCCTAAAGACGCCGAGGCGGATCCCTTCGCCCTGTCCCTCCATCCAGATCTGTTGTTGCCAAAAAAGCATTGGGCGCGCCATGTTCTGATCACCGGCTCGGTGGGTTCGGGCAAGAGCGTCATCCTCAAGCACATCCTGGAACAACTGACGCGAAAGAGGGACGCAAAGCTGTTCCTTTACGACATCAAGGGTGATTTCACGTCGATTTTCAAAAGGCCCATCATCGTGTCGCCCTTCGATGCGCGCTCCCACGTGTGGGACGTCGCCGCCGACGTGCGGACCCCGACCCAAGCGGCGGCGTTCGCCGCCTCTCTCATCCCAGAGGGCGACGGGAACGCCAAATTTTGGAGCATGGCCGCCCAGGACTTGTTGATCGGGTGCGTGCGCGAACTCCAGAACACCCGTCCTAGCCAGTGGGGATGGCCCGATCTGGCGGCCTTGGTGCGCCGCCCGGCCGCGGAGATGGCCGCAGGCATGCGCCCGCATTACCCCCGCGGCGCCGCACTGGTGCGTGACCCGGAGAGTCAAACCACGTCCAGCGTGCTGTCTTCCCTGGGGGGCTTCACCCGCCTCATCGACGATCTGGCCACCGCATGGCCGGTGGTGGGAAAGCGACGTTTCTCGATGACCGAATGGATACGGGACGACTACACCGGGCGCAAGCAGGTCATCGTTCAATCCGGACCCGATCCGACCCTCACGAAGGCCTACATCGCCGCCATGATCAACGTGGCCGTGCCGGATCTCATTGGGCCAGGCTTGCCGGACAACGAAGGCGGGCGTGGGCTCTACTTCGTGTTCGACGAGCTGACCAGCGCAGGGCGCTTGAACATCGATCCGTTGCTCGCATTGGGGCGAAGCAAAGGCGTGGTGGCCGTCATGGCCGTCCAGGATCACTCGCAGATTGAGCTGGTCTACGGGGACAAGACCGCCCAGGCCTTCTCATCGCTGGTGGGCACCCACGTGGTGTGCCAAGTGCAGATGGGGGCGACCCGGGACAAGCTGGCCAGCCAGCTCGGCAAGCGGAAAATCGCCTGGCGTGGGCACGAAGACAAGGCCCAGATTCACGAAGAGAGCCGCGCGTTGGTTTCCAGCGGTGAGCTCACCGACCGGTTGGGTTTCCGCAAAGGCAATCGCTACGGTTCCGAGAAGTGGGGCATCGAGGCGATCGTCCAAATGGGCGGGGACGTGCTGTTGCTGACGTGGCCCGGCAGGAGCCATCCAACGGTTCGCGAAGGGCAGGTGGCCGCCGCGTGGACCACCAAGCCGGCCGGTGTGGTGGGAGAAGCTGAATTGCCCCCTTTGACCGGTGACGCGTTGGCCTTCCCAACCACCGCAGAAGGCATCGACACGGTCCAGCGGGTGCTGACCATGACACCCGAGGAAATCGACGCGCTTTTCAAGCGGTGATCGGCCTTGCCAACTCTCCGTTTTCTGGGACCTTGGAACAGTCAACGTTCTTTAAGGGAGCCCCATGATCAATTGCACCCGCATCGATGCCCGCGGCCACAACAAGAACAACGGAAACATGTTCGACTACATGCTGGCCACCGAGTGCCTGGCCATCGACAGCGCCGTGGCCTATTACGCCGGCAGCGGTCCCGATCCGCGGCAGACGCTCAATTGGGGCGGCAAGCTCGCCGCCGAACTCGACCTGGAAGATCAACCGGTCACCCGAAGGGTGATGGAGTTGCTGGGCAAGGGCTTTTCACCCACCGGAAGGCCGTTGTGCAAAAACGCGGGAGAGGAGCCCCAATTGGTCATCAAGACGGATCGCATGGGCAACGTGCGACTGGACGACGATGGCAAGCCAATGGAGAAGTGGGAGGGCGGCCATCGGGTCGGGTTTGATCTGACCATCTCCGCCCCGGGGGACGTGAGCGTGGCGTTTGCGCTGGCGGATGATCGCGAGAAGCTGGCCATCCTGGAGGCCCACCGCCAGGCCTGCGCCGTGGCCATGCGCTACATCGAAAGCAAAGTGGAGACCCGGCGCGGACAAGGAGGCGTAGACGTTATAGGCACGGCGGGATTGGTATGGACAGCCGCCGATCATGTCAGCAACCGGAATGTGGAACCCGACCTGCACACCCATCACCTGGTCTACGGGATCTCGATGGGCGAGGACGGTCAGTGGGGCACCTTCGACGCCATCGAAATCTACCGTCACCGGCACGCCGCGGATCACCTTTACAAAGTCGAGCTCTACGCCGCGATGAAAGCGCTGGGCTATGGGATTCAGCGGGAACGCGAGGTGGACGTGATGGGGCACGAAACGGGCCAGACTCTCACCACGATTGCCGGCATCGACCGGGAGCTGGTGCTTCAGACGAAGACCCGCCGCCAAGAAATCCTGGACTACGTCAAGGAACACCCCAACGCCAGCCACGACGAGGCCTGCAAGGCCACCCGCAAAAAAAAGGAAGAACCGCCCTTCGAGCAGGTGGTCAAGGACTGGCAGCAAACCTTCGCCAACATCGCTAAAGAGCACCCGGAGCTGGTTCCCACCACCCAGTCGCTCAAGCAGACGAAAGGCCAACACCTGGACCCGCATACGTTTGACGAGGTTTTGCAGCGCATGCACGAAAACGAGGCGATGTTCTGCGAGCATGACCTGGTCCGGGAGTTGGGGATGGAGTTCGCAGGACAAAAAAATTCAGAAGAAATCCTCAGGATGGTGAATGAGTTCACCGAGCAGGACGATCTGGTGCGCGTGAAAGCCGAATACCTCCACGAAGACGACCGGGGCGTTCGGTTGGCGCGCAAGCACCGGGAGGATCGCTTCTGCGCCACCTGGATGGTCGAATGGGAGGCCGAGATCATCCGCCGCTCGAAGGAGCGGGAGAACGAGACGGATCTCAAGCTGTTCCGCTCCACAGTAGACCGGGTGATCGCCGCGTATGAGAAGCGAAAGGGGTTCACCCTCACAGAGGAGCAGAACGCCGCCATCGGTCACCTCACCCACGGCACGGCCGGCGTGGGGGTCATGTCGGGGTTGGCCGGCACCGGCAAGACCACCGTGGCCGAGGTTTACAAGCAGTGCTTCGAAGCCGAAGGAAAGCAGTTGATGGGCTTGGCCGTGTCGGGTAAAGCCGCGGCTAAGCTGGAAGAAGAGTCCGGCATGCCCTGCATGTCGGTTGCAAAGTTCTTTTCCCAGCTCCGGCAGGGCAAGGTTGCACTGACGAAGAACGTTGTGGTGGTGCTCGATGAAGCCGGGATGATTGCCACCGGCGATACCTTGAAGTTGATGACCTACTGCCAAGGGGTGGGCGCCAAGCTGATCTTGCAAGGGGACAGTGACCAGCTTCAGCCCATCGCCGCGGGCAACGGCTTTGAACTGGCGAAGATGGCCCTGGGCGACACGAAGCTGACCGAGATCCGCCGGCAGAAGAACGCCGGTGACCTGATCACTGCCAACAGCTTCTACGAGCGGGACCAGCAGGGGAAGGTCAAGGACATGCGCCGCGGGCACCGCAGCCGCCGAGGCACCTTTGATATGGGCACAGAAATCCTGAACAACCTCAAGCAGCGCAATTGCATCGACGACTTCGGAACGGAAAGACAGGCCATCAAGGCGCTGGTGGACGATTACCTGAAAGACGAAACGCCGATGGACGAGAAGCTGGTCTTGGCCCACACGCGCTCTGAAGTCAAAGCCCTCACCACGGGCATCCGAAAGGGGCTCCAGGAGCAAGGCGTGCTGGACAGAGAGGAATTCACCTTCCGCTCGATCGTGAAAGGGCAGTGGGAGGATCTGACGCTCTCACGCCGCGACCGTGTGATGTTCACGGCGACCAACAACGACTTGGGTGTCATCAACGGCACCGAGGGCACGGTGGAGAGCATCCGGAAGGACAAATCCGGTGGCTACGACCTGGTGGTGCGCATCGACTCTTCGAACCCGGAAGAGGACGGGCGCATCCTGAAGTTCAACACCAGCGAGCACAACGCCTTGGCCCACCGGTATGCCATGACCGTCCACAAGGCGCAAGGACAGGGGAAATCCGAGGTTTACCACTTGGCCACGAACATGGGCATGCTCGACCAGCAGTCGGCCTTGGTGGCGTTCACCCGCCTCACCAAGGGCAGCTATCGCATGTATACGACCGACGAGATGCTGGAGCGCATGGCCGAACGGCTGGGAACCGAACGGCACAAGGAAATGGCGCTGAGCGTCGGCTTGTCCGAGACCCAGGCTGCTCCGGTGCGGAAACTGGTCCAGGACGTGGAAACGCTGTTGGCCGGGCTGAAATCGGAAACCGAGGTGCCAATCTCGAACGCGGAACGGCGCGAGATGAGGCTTACCCGGTGACGCATCGGGCCAGTGTTAACACGCTGATCACCACCACTACCCACGGCCACCACCCCACGCGTTCGGAGGGGGCTTTCACCGGTGTTCCCAGCTGCCACCGCCGTTGGTGGGCCAGCCATCGCACGTGGGGCGTTGCCAGCCGGTTCGGGTTGACCACAATCCCCGGCGGCTCGGCGTAGATACGCCCCCCCTCCCGGGAGGCCTTCACCCGCCACGCCTGCTCATACGCTTCGGCTTCCGCCCTGGTGGCTGTCACCACCTCCAGCGCATGAAAGCGGAAAGGCCGGTGCCAGCCACCTTGCCGGGAACGGTGCTGCTTCTCCCGTTGCTGCGGGTTTGAGCTTTGGCCGACGTAGCATCCCCCGTCGTCGAATAGCAGGGCGTAAAGGGTGCGGGGCAGGGCGTGATACTTCTCGCTGCGTCCTAGGTGGTGGCGCTGGGTCATGGCCTCTCCGTGAGTAAAACGACCCACTCACGAATAGATCAGAATTTGAAGTTGGCAAGCCTGCTGCGAAGGACGTGAGAGGCCACACGTCGCTTGCGTGTAATCTCTTCGCAGTTCATGGCGAGCATGGGGCGGGCGAGTGACCTTTAAGTTCCCGGTTGGACCTTCCAAGGGGCGTTGCAACATATGCGGGCAGGAAACCGACCTGACTGAAAACCACGTGCCACCCAAGGCGTGGGCTCAAGGCATCGCCCTGAGGGTGTCCAGCGTCGCCGACGCAATCAGTGGAGAGAAGAAGCCGCGGTCCCACAAGATGCCCAATGGTGTTTGCTTCAGGAGCATCTGCAGGACCTGCAACGGCTCGGTGCTTTCTCGATACGACAAGGCGCTTGTATCGATGAGCCGGCAGGTGACGGAGATCTTGGGTGATCGAAGCAAGGTCACCTACTACCAGAGCATCCGCGTCCAGCCGCAGCTTGTGGCAAGGGGAGTTCTGGGCCACATGTCATCGGTGGGCTTGAATCGCTACGACGAACGCCACAGCCAGCACCTGTTCGATGACCGGTCAGATCTTCTACGCCAGGTTCGGCTTCACTACTGGGTGTATCCCTACAGCGGGAGAACGGTTCTTCGCGACTTCGGGCTGGGCATCTTGGGTGGGAACGGCAGTTCGGCGATCTATGTCCTGAAGGCCTATCCGCTGGCCTTTGCAATGGTCTGGAACAGGGACTTTCAGTTCGAGGACTGGCAGCCGCAGAGCTTTGACCCGTTCGCTGGGTTCGAACCAGACCAAGAGGCGAACCTCCCGCTGGAGTTCGTGGGCCTGCCAGGACAGGTTTGGCCAGAGCACGTCCAGGGGAACACGTTCGCGGTTCTTCATTCCCATGGTGCGTTCGTGGCAACGGAGAAAAGACGGGGCTAGGTTTGGGCGGTTTCGGCTCTGCCGGATCGGAGGCGGCGGATAGCGGCAGCGTTCCAAAGAAAAAGCCCGGGCTCGACCCGGGCTTTTCATATCGGTCAATGGGGAGCATGGCTCACCGCGCGTTGACCTGTGTAATGTAAGGAGCGCGCTTGCTCCTACAGCAATTGTCGTGTCGTAAAGCACCTTCAAGCCCACGCCAAGGGCTCTGCAAAGCGGGTGTTTCTTGAGGCGTGTTGCAAGCGTGTTGCTGTTACTTGTTTCTTTATTCATTGAGGTATTCCTGTAATTGTTAGTGCTGCATGTGTCATCTTCCTTTGCGTCGTGGTTGGTCAACCATTCCCTGACGGCTTCTAGGGCAATGGAAAGCATTGGCGTGAGTAGTGCTACGACAGCCGTAATCACTGCAGGCGGGATTGTCAGTCCGGCTCCTACACTGCTTAGCGGTGCAGATTCTACCAGCTTTCAATGCCTTAGTCAATCGTAAGTTATTGTATATAAATAGAATTTCAATAAATTGACGCCACGAACAAGGGCCCCGAAGGGCCCTTGCCGAGACACGATCACCTCCTTTTCGCTGCTGACATTCGTTACCAACCGATGGCCCAGGCTGCGCCCACGGCAGTGTCCTGTCCGCTGCGGGAAACCCCGATAGAGAAAGCCGATGGGGATCCGCGTGGGGTGGTCACGTCCCGAGTGTAGCCAATGGAAATGGCGGCTTGGCCGCTGCAGCCACCGACACCCACGGCCAAGCGGTTGCGGTTCTCACCGTGGATCGCCGACGTCGAGGTGGCCATTTGGGCGTTGGCTTGGGCCATGGCGCACACACCGCTCACCCGCTTGTCGAGCTGGCGGAAACGGCGGTCCGTCAGGTTCCAGCGGTCGTCTTGCTCCCGCTGGTAATCCCACAATTGACCACCGTTGATCGCGTCCGTGGACCCTGGAGCGATCGCTCCTGCTGCCACTCCGGTTACCCGCTGGTTGCCGGCGTTGATCCCGGATCGGGTGACCGATGGGCCGCCCTGGACGGTGAAGCCGTCGCTGTTGTGGATGGCCTTGGCCACTTGGACCGAGCCCTGCTCGGACAGCTCAATGGTGTCTTTCAAGCCAACGGTTTGGGTGCCGTTCCCGTTGTCCGTGACCTCGATGTTGGCCCCGGCCACCGTGGTGCTGCTTCCGCCATCCTTGCCGTCTTTACCGTCCTGGCCTGCGGGACCTTGCGGGCCGGTCGGACCTTGCGGGCCGGTGGTGCCACCACCACCGCCAGGGTTCTGCTCCAGCTGGTGAACGCGCCCGTCGAGATCGTAGATAGCGCCGGCCACGGTGGTGTGGTTGTTTCCGCTGCTCAGCTGGTAGTTCGGCGCCACGATCACGCCGTTTACTACGGTAGCGCCAGCGCCCAGGGCTTCCACGGCGGTGCGCAGTTGGCTGACGACCACGGCGTCGTCGTCAGCTTTGCCCAAGGCAACCTGGGTCAAACGACGGTTGCCGAACGCTGCGGTCTCTTCTTCATCGCAGGTGGTGTTGGCGCCCACGGCCACGCATCCCCATGCGTTGGCCGCGGCACGAGGCCCCAATGCCACGCCTTCTGTGGCGTTGGCCGTGGCAGACGCGCCGAAGGCTGCAGAGTAGGGCGCAAACGCCTGGGCCCACGGGCCCACGGCGGTGCCGGCCTCGCCGGCAGCGCCAGCGCCGTAACCGTAGGAAACCGCGAAGTCGGCGGTGGCGTTGGCACCGGGCCCGACGGCGGATGCGCCTTCGCCCTCGGTCTGGGATGCGGCGCCCAGCGCCAGGTTGTTAACGCCTTGCGCAGTCGCACCGCTGCCGAAAGCCGCTCCACCGTTTCCATTGGCTTTTGCGGACGGCCCTACAGCGGTCCCACTGGCTCCAGGCGCACGGGCATTAGAGCCGATGGCCACACTGGTGATTCCGCTGGCCAAGCTGTGCCCTCCAATGGCTACCGCAAAGTCGCCGGTGGCTTGCGCTTGAGGGCCGACGGCGACGGCGTAAACCGCGAATGCCTGTGCGCGAGAGCCAATGGCGAGCGCATGTGGGCCCTGCGCTTCGCTCAAGAATCCCAGAGCGGTTGTGCTGCACCCGCGGGCGGTGGCGCGATTGCCCACCGCGGTGGCCCCCAGGCACTCGCCCGGAACGCCGTTTTCATTCACCTCCACCCCGCCATCGGCGAGGGCGTCTGCCCCGATGGTCGTGGCCCCTATCGTCAACGATTGAGCGCGGTCGCCCACCGCGGTGGTATCGGGTTTGGTGGCAACGGCGCCGTTGCCCACTTGAACCTGGGCCTGCGCCGTGCCTGCAAAGAGGCCCGCCAGCAAAGCGCAGTGGATGAGGGAGCGTTTCATGGGATGGCCTCCTGGGATATGAAATGAGTGATCGTGTGCACTCACGAATAGATCAGATCCTGGAATGCGCAAGCCCCCCCTAACGAAACTTCCCGGCACAACGGTAGGAGGAGCCGTTGCGCCGGGAAGCGGTGGGGCCGACTTTTCCCCACCCCTCTTCTTCTACGTCAGGGAAAAGATTCCGCAAGCCCCCCCTTGCGCATTCTCGATTCTCCGCTTGCATGAGTGCATCGCTCATGTGAGTAAGGAGGCCTACTCATGTTTCAACGCTTGTTGCTCGCGCTTGCATTGGCCAGCGCCCCCATCCTGGTCCACGCTCACGTGCCAGCCACCGATTCCGTTGAGGTCCACGGGAAGAAGCCAGGGTTTTTCAAACGCCTGTTCCACCGTCACAAGGACGCCCCGCAGTGGGACGGTGTCCACCCTGAGCTTCGCTCAACGCTGGAACGCATCGCCTTGCAGATGAAGGACGAGGGCTACGACCTGCGGCTGATGGAGGGCTACCGTTCTGAACAGCGCCAGGCCGCGCTGCTCGCCAGCCAAAAGGGCGTGACCCAGGTGGGGCCAGGCAGCAGTTGCCACAACCACGGTTGGGCCGCAGACATGGTCATCTACAAGCGCGGCCGCCCGTCTTGGGACCTGACGGACGAGCAGGTGCGGCAGGGCTACCAACGCTTCGGTGAGCTGGCCCAGCAGGCGGGATTGAGGTGGGGTGGGGCTTGGAAGAGCTTCAAGGACATGCCCCACGTCGAGATGCGCAGCGAGTGCCTGGTAGCCATTCGTGGCGGATCTGCCCCCCGACGATCAATGCAAACAGTGATTGCCAAGGCGGAGTCAGTGTCTGACCTACCGAGAGCACCTCGGTGGGCCTGGAGCGTCGATTCCGAGTTGGCGCCGGACTGGGCGTGCGAGTCCGTGCTTTGCAGTGCGTCTTGGGCGACGGTGAGCCGGCCATGGAGCTATGGGGCAAGGCCGCCGTTGAAAGGACTCCGTCCAGAACCGTTTGCTGAGGCGTCCTGTCCCATGGCCCCAATTGCCCTGAGACATACATGAGGAAGCGGTCCACCGGATTGCTTCCCTTTTCGGCGGAGAGTGGGGGTAAGCGGGTCATCTGCCCTGATCGCGCAGGTTCGGAGGGGATCGAGATTGACGCTCCCAAGGGCTGCAAAAACGGCTGGATCCGTTGCACCGCAAGGGGTATGCTCGTGGCGGGCACATTCCAGGGCACCTCCCAGATGGGTGAAACCCAAGCCGCCCAAGGGGTGAGGGCACTTCTCAAGGAAGTCCCACTCTCTCCGCCAGGATTCCACAAGGCCCCTGGCGACAGGGGCCTTCTTGTTTTCTCAAGCTTCTCTACCCGCGACGCCCATCCTTCGGCTTGTTGTGGCACAACGGATAGCTGGAGCACGACCGGAAGGCCCCATGCGGCCCATTGCGGTCCACGAACACGCCAACCTTGCACGCTGGGCAGCGCTCTTCCGAAATGGCCGCACCTGAAATCGCGGTCACTTCCACTGCTCCGTCCTTCACCAGCTCATCCAGGAATGGCGAGTGCTTGCCCTGCAGGGTGAACATCGCAACCGACCGCCGCGCACGCGTGAGCGCGACATAGAACAACCGTCGTTCTTCGCTCAATGGGTAGGTATCGCCGTCCGGCATCGCCAGCGAAAGCACCGGGTCATCCGCACGCAGGCTCGGGAAGCTGCGGTTGATCATGCCCGGCAGGATCACGTAGTCCGCCTCGCGCCCCTTCGATCGATGTGCGGTCAGGAACTCGACGTCCATCGTGCTGCCAAAGGCCGTCTTCCAATCCGAAGGCATCGCACCGCGATCCGCGCGATACCGCCCCAGAACAAAGACCGTGACGCGTCCATTGCGGCCCTGCGCCACCGCGCCTGACAACAGTTGCTGGTGCAGCTTCGAAAGGTACTGGCGAACGCCATCCTGCACCTCCTCACGCCGGTTCATCTGGAACGCCTGCAGCACCGGGCCGACTGCCGGCGCAGCAGAGCGGACCTTCTTGGCCATCTGCGCGGGGTTGCGGCTGATGAAGCGGCTGGAAACATCACACAGTGCCTGCGGGCAGCGGAACGTCTGCTCCAGTTTCAGCACCTGGCCATGCCCCATCCACTCGCGGAAACCGGTCATCACCGAAACGTCGGCGCCAGCGAAGCGATTGATCGACTGCCAGTCATCGCCCACCGCAAACAGATAGCGGCCCGGTTGGCTGACCAGCGCACGGCAGAGGCGCGCACGGGCGCGCGAAGCGTCCTGGAATTCGTCGGCCATCACCAGTTCGTAGGGTGATTCATAGTGGCCCTGTTCCAGCAGCCCGGCGGCCATGTTGAGCATGTCTTCGAAATCAATGCTGCGCTCGTCAGCCAGTGCATCGTCCCAGGCCTGGAAAACCGGCCCGGCGATCTCCAGGAAGCGCCGGTAGCGTTCCTTGAACTGATCCTCAGGCATCTGCCGCAGGCGCGCTGCCATATCCTCCAGCGTCAGGCAGTTGCTCTTGGCGTGCGCAATGAAGGTCCGCATCAAGCCGATCAGGTCGGCATCGGGCATCGGCCTGGCACCCTGGTCAGGCAGCTCGCGATCCGGGTTCGGGTCGAGTTCGACACCAGACGCACCCAGCCGCTCGGTCAGATCCTGCAGGGCCTGTCCACTGCGCAGGCCAAATGACGTCGTCTCGACCAGGGCGGAGCCGCGCGCCACATGCTGCTGGCGCTTCCAGTGCATCCCTTCGCTGTAATCGGCAAAGTGCGGCGGCGGCTGGCCATGGGCATCCAGCGCGAAGTGCTCGTGATACAGCCGGGCGTCCGGGTAGTAGAAGTCCGGACGATACTGGCGGTGGGTGTCTGTCGCGGTATCGAACTCGTAGCGCCGCTCGTAGTCATACGCCACGCCGTTGTAGAACAGCCAGTTGGCGATCACGCACTCTTCCAGGCTCTTTACCCGCTCGCCCTGCAGTGTGCGGATGTAGGGCGTGCCATCGCGGTCGTAGCCATCGGCCTCCATTTCCGCGCCGAATGGCGGCAGGTCGCGCCCGAATACCAGGCGGAACATGTCCCACTGGGTGCGGAAGTGGATCGAGCGATCCTTCAGGTCGTCCACCAGGTCGGCCAGCTTGTTGAAGCCCAGCGCCGCGTCGACCGCCCATTCCGGGATATCCGGCTTGCGCCCCGTGGCCTTGGCGATGATGGACAGGCCCAGGGCGTGAAAGGTCCGGGCCTCCACTACGGTGTCGCCCATGCCGAGCCGGCTGAAGCATCGCTGTGCGCGCTCCTGCAGCTCCTGGGCGGCATCCTTGTTGAAGGCGAGCATCAGGATCCGTTCGGGTTCGACAAAGCCGCGATCAATGGCATACGCGGCCTTGGCGACCATCGTGGAGGTCTTCCCGGAGCCGGCCGCGGCCACGACCTGCACGCGGTTGTCGAAGCAGATGACGGCGCGAGCCTGCTCCTCGGTCAGCGGCCTGCTCTCGACCCGGTCCAGGATGGGCTTGGCCAGACCCAGTTCGCGGGTCGCCATTGCCTCATTGGCGTCCGCCCACACGGCGGGCCAATCCAGCTGCCAGTCGTGCAGTGCGTCCAGCGCCATGCGGTGGCCGGGCGCGTGCAGGTCGTCGTGCACCTCCTCGTCGAGGAACAGCTGCTCGAGCTCGGCTGGCGGGAGGGGCAGGGTGGGGCGGTCGGCCAGCAGCGCCTGCTGCTGTTCGTGCGTGATCCAGCGGCGGCCGGTGGCGCCTCGGTCGGTAAGCGCATCTGCCTCGGCCAGCCACGCCTGGATCTGCGCCAGAACGCGCTCAAACAGTGCCTTGCGCCCCCGCTTGGAGCGCGCGAAAAGCACGTGCTGCACGGCAGCGGCAAGCCGGGAGCCCTGGCTGTTGGGCAGCCCATCCACGGACAGTGCTTCACCGCGCTCGGTCGTCAGTTCGACCCTGGACCAGAGCACGCCGCGAACGACCCGCACGCTGTGTTCGTTCGCTACATGCTGGCGGTACTGCCTGCCGTCGATCAAAAGCGCGACCTGTTCGCCATCCAGCCGCAACTGCCAGTCCGGCGAGCGGGTCACACGCTGGCCCCAGCCCGAGGGGCGCCATTCCATAGACATCCAGATACTGCCTTGCGTACGTCACCGGGCGTAAAGCGCCCTTGCCGACCCATGATAAGGCGGCTTGGCATGGCACGCTGCGTTTCCGGTCACTCGCACACGCGAGCCAGCGATGGCATTGCACCCTCGCCAGCGCGACAGGCGTCAGGCGTTCACATCCACGACGATGCGGCCGCGCACCTTGCCGGGGATGATCTGCTCATAGACATCCAGCACCTCTGCCAGGCCGATCTGCTGCACGGTGCTTTCCAGCTTCCGCGGATCCAGGTCGGTCGCGAGCCGATCCCAGGCGCGCTGGCGAACCTCTTGTGGCGCATTCACCGAATCGATGCCGGCAAGGGTCACATTGCGCAGGATGAAGGGCAGCACCGAGCCGTGCAGCGCATCGCTCTGGGCCAGGCCACAGGCGGCCACGGCACCGCGGTACTTCGTTTCGGCGATGGCATTGACCAGCGTCGTGCCGCCGGCCACATCCACCACGCCGGCCCAGCGCTCGGCACTCACCGGCCGCTTGCGCGGCTCCGAAAGCTGCGCACGATCGATGATCTCGGCCGCACCCAGGTTGTGCAGATAGTCGGCGTGCTCCGGTCGCCCGGTGGCGGCCACCACGCGGTAGCCCAGCTTCGAGAGGATCGCCACCGCGATCGAGCCGACGCCGCCGTTGGCGCCGGTGACCAGCACATCGCCCTGTGCAGGCGCCACCCCGGCATGTTCCAGGGCCAGCACGCACAGCATCGCGGTGTAGCCAGCGGTGCCGATGGCCATGGCGTCGCGGGTTGTCAGGTTGTCGGGAATCCGGTTGAGCCACTCGCCCCGCACGCGCGCGCGCTGGGCCAGGCCGCCGTGGTGGCCCATGCTCAGGTCCCAGCCATTGAGCACGACGCGATCGCCGGGCTTGAAGTTGGCCCTGCTGGATTCCAGCACTACGCCTGCCAGATCGATGCCTGGAATGAGCGGGAACGTCCGGATGACCGGACTCTTGCCGGTGAGCGCCAGCGCATCCTTGTAGTTGAGCGTGGAGTACTCGACCTGTACCAGGACGTCGCCTTCCATCAGGTTGGCCTCGTCGAAATCGACCAGTTCGGTCGAAAGCTGGTTGTTCGTCTTGCGGGTCAGCAGTGCTTTGAACGTCATGGATGGCCTCACATTCATGGGATGGGGCCATGCTAGGCTCGCGCCTCTATCGCAACAAGAACGACGATTTTTCGTAGGTACTATGGTTTTCCGGAGTATGCATGCGTAGCAAACGGTGGGATGGCAAGAGTGGTTGCGCGGTGGAAGTCACGCTGTCGGTCATCGGTGGCGTGTGGAAGCCGATCATTCTGTTTCACCTGATGACCGGCAAGCGGCGTTTCATGGAATTGACGCGACGGGTGCCCAATGCCACCCAGTCCATGCTCACCAGCCAGCTGCGTGAACTGGAAGCCGATGGCGTGGTGATCCGCCACGTGTACCCGGAAGTGCCGCCGAAAGTGGAATACGAGCTGTCCGAGTTCGGGCGCACGCTGGTGCCGGTGCTGCTGGCCATGCGCGAGTGGGGAGAAACCTATCGCGGCCATGGAAGCACGGAAGGCGATTGCCAAGGTTGAAGACACTTCCGGTTCCACTGCGGCGGCGCATTCCGGCCGGATGCGCTCGCGCTTACACGCAATACGGATGGGTTGAATGACACCACCCGTAGCGGCTGGAGCGATGCCCCTGGCAGGAGGGGCATCACGGGTACTACGGAGCAGCTTTCGGTTGACGCGGATCGGCAATGATCCGCGAGGGGGATCCATACAGCACCAAGACCCGCGTGCCGGTGCTGAACACCGGGTCCGGGCCCTGCACAACGGTCATCAGATTGCCGTTCTCCGTCTGCACCACGTACTCCAGGCCCTTGGCCTGGGAGAGTGCGCGTTCAGAGGCCGCACCGGCAATCGCGCCTGCCACCAGGCCGCCAATGGCACCGATGGCCGCTGCCTGGTCGCTGCCGCCGATGGTGGAGCCGGCCACCCCGCCAGCCGCAGCGCCGGCAACGGCTCCGCCTCCCTGCGAACCGTCGATACTGACCGCGCGAACGCTGATGACAGTACCGCCCACCGTGCGGTTGACCTGTCCCACCGAGCCGATGGAGTAACTGTCGGTGCGCACGTTGGGTGCGCAGGCCGTCAGCATTGCCGCCACCGAAGCGGTCAGCAACGGGCGTCTCACGGTGCTTCCTGCTTGTTGGGGAACATCGGCTTGGTGATGTCCACGGTCTCCAGCGCCTGCAGGAACTGGGCGATGTTGTTCTGCGCCGAGCGGCTGATGGATTCGCGAGCGCGAATGACACCGGCGAATGCATAGTTGAACGGCACCTCGCCGGAAGCGCTGACGTCCTGGGTGTAGACGATGCTGCCGGTGGCACGATCGATCAGCTCATAACGGGCGATCGTCTTTGTGGTCATCGATGCCCCGAAAGTGGGAATGTCAATGGCCAGGATCTTCACCGACAGGCTCAGCTTCACCGGCGCATCGTCGCGGAACACCGCCATCTTGTTCAGTGCTTCGGTCAGCGCGTTCTGCCACATCTGCGGCACTTCGTGCTGGGCCTGCGCCGGGATCTTGCCTTTGGCCTCGTCCGGGCGTGCCAGTGTGACCGTCAGCGACTTCAGCTCACCGTCGATCTTCTTGCTGCTGACCCCGACGTTCGGCACCGAGAAATTGAGCGGCGGATTGGTGGTGCAGCCCACCAGCGACACAGCGAGGATCGCTGCGAACAGAAACTTCTTCATCCATTTTCCCCTGTGGTTACGCTGAAACATCCATGGTGTGTCTCGTGCTCGTCCGCAACGTCCGTGCTGCACCGCGTGCTTTGCCGCCGGCGACCTGCTGGTGTGGCTGAACGCGCGAAAGCATACCTGAATCGGGGGCGCATGCGCGGCCCGCCCCGCGGCTCGCCTGAATTCCCAAAAGGGGACCGGATCAATGGCTCAGAAGCGGTAGGCCGCCTGCACATACACCCGTCGCGGCTCGCCCGGGAAATGCCCGTTGCGCTCGATGAAGCCGCTGGCCGCGTACACCTTGTCGAACAGGTTCTTGACGTTGGCCTGGAACTGCCACTGCTTCCACGTGGTCTTCCAGCTCATGTCGAACGCCGTGTAAGCCTTGACCGTCTGCCCATCCAGGCTGACACGCTGGCCCACATGGTCGGCGCCGAAGCCAATGGCCGAATTGATCGACGGCAGGTCGTAGCGCGTCCACAGGCCGAGCTTGTTGCGTGGCGCATTCGCGAAGCGGTCTCCGGAGGCATTGGTGATGCCGTTCGGGCCGGCATCCTTCACCCGTGCGTCGTTGTAGGCGTAGGTCAGGTTCACCACCCAGCGCTCGGTCACGTCGGCCAGCAGGTCCAGTTCCATGCCCGTGCTGCGTACCAGGCCCAGCGCGGCCAGCTGGTTCACGCCGTCCCGCACTTCGCCGCTGGCCTGCACGATCTTGCTGCGGTCGATGCGGTAGGCCGCCATGTTCAGGGTCACACGGTCGGCCAGCAGGGATTTCAGGCCGATTTCCCATTGCCTGCTGCGCTCAGCGTCGAAGGGCCCACCGGCTGCCGGATTCTGGTTGGCGGCACTCTGCGGCACGAAGCCGCTGGCGATGTTGGCATACAGGTTCACGCCGTCCCGGACGGTAAAGGTACTGCCCAGCCGCCAGCTGAGGTCGTTGCCATCCACGCTGCCGCCAGTGATGCGATCGTCGTCCTGGAAACCATCCCAACGCAGTCCGGCCAGCACATGCCAGCGCGTACCCAGTGCCAGCTCATCCTGCAGATAGCCACCGTAACGCTTGCTGCGGGTGGCGGTGCTGCGCCAGGGCAGGGCGGCCAGGTTGTAGTCGTGCCAGGTGCTGGCGCCATAGACCGGGTTGAACAGATCGATGCCGCGCACCGGACCGGCGCCGCGTACCAGGTCGGCACTGTTGGCGGTCTGCGCGGTGAAGTCGGCGTCGAGCTGGTAGACGTCGGCGCCGAACAGCACCTTGTGTTCGATACGGCCGGTGTTGATCCGCCATACGACATTGCCGCTGGCGGTGAACGCCTCGTTGTCGCGGATCTGGTTGCGCAGCTGGCGCGTCATCCACTCGGCCACGCCATCGCGGTCACGGTCGATCAGCCCCATCGGTTCGTGGTACATCTGGTGCTCGTTGTTGCTGAACCAGCGCGCAGCAATATCCACGTCCAGCGTATCGAGCGGTGCGAAGCGATACTGCGCCAGCGCCACCCTGGCGCGCATGTCGAGGAAATCACTGGCCTCGTTGTGGTTCCATCGCCGGTCGGTCAGGAAGGTGCCGGCATCGTTCACTGGGACGCCCCGGAGCCGGTTGCCGCCCAGGTTCTGGGTGATGTCGGTGAACTGCAGCACCAGTTCGCCGGTCTGGCCGACATCGAAAGCCAGCGATGCATCGCCGATCACGCTTTCGCTGTCGGCATTCCAGCGCACGCCCTGCTCGGTGTCGGCATACAGGCCGGCGCGATAGCGGATGCTGCCGTTGGCATTCAACGGGCCGGTGCCTTCGATCGATCCGGCGCGGAAGTCCTTGTCGCCTGCCTGCAGTTCGATCCGGCGTTCGGCGGTAGCCCTGGGCTTGCGCGTCACGTAGTTGATGACACCGCCCGCATCACCACCGCCGTACAGCGCACCGGCCGGACCCTTCAGCACTTCCACGCGTTCGATGTTGAACAGTTGCGGCACCGAGAAGCCTGCATAGGGATCGCCGCGCAGACCGTCGTAGAGCACGTTTTCCTGGCGGAAACCGCGCAAGGTAACGCCGGCATAGCTGAAGAAGCTGATGCCGCTGATGCTGCGATACAGGTCGGTGACCTGACGCGCGGCCTGGTCGTCGATCAGCTCGCGCGGCACGACCTGGATCGACTGAGGGACCAGTTCCAGAGGCGTGTCAGTGCGGGTGCCGACAGCGGCATCGTTGGCGCGGTAAAGCGTCTGCGCGCGGCCGCGGACTTCGACCTTGTCCAGATCCTTCGGGGCGTCGGCTGGGGCTTGGGAGGCCAATGCAGGCGTCGCCAGGGAAAGGGACAGCGCCGCGCAGAGCGCGTTCTTCAGAAGGGCGGGAGGGGGCATGAGGGAGTCAGGATGGGCTGCAAATGAGAAAGATTAGCATTTGCAAAGGTTCGTGGCCCATCCCCCCTGGTACCCTGTGGACGCAGGCTCGGGTGGGTGTACGGTGTGCCCGGCAAAGCCACCCGCACACCGGTGCGGCCCCCCACGTGCCATCAGCGGTGCGAGGTCGGCGGCAAAGCGTCCGCGCCGGAGTCCTCACTGGGACGCGGATTCGGTTCGCTTCAGCAACGCGCCCGCTAGGGCGATGCCACCACGGCCTGCGCGCGGCGCGCGGCCTCGGTCATTACCGAGGCCAGCTGCTTCAACGAGTAAGGCTTGCGCAGCAGGGTAAAGCCGTGGCCCGGATCCCGGGCAAGCAACTCGCTGTAGCCGCTGGTGAGGATGACGGGGAGCTCTGGCAGGCGGTCGCGGATGGTGCGGGCCAGATCCAGGCCGTTCATGCCCGGCATCACGACGTCGCTGAACACCACGTGGAAGCGCGAGGCATCCCGTTCCAGCTCCGCCAAGGCCTCGTCTGCATTGCGCGCAAGCATCACGCTGTAATCGAGCTCGCGCAGGGCGCCAACCGCAAATTCGGCCACGTCGACGTTGTCTTCCACCACGAGCACGCAGACGCCGTGGCCATGCTGCAGCCCCGATTGCGCCGCCGGCCGTTCCGTCGTTTCTCCTGCCTGCGCCAGCGGCAGGTACAGCGTAAAGCGGCTACCGGCGCCCGCCTGGCTCTGCACGTCCACCTCGCCTTCGGACTGCTTGACGAAACCGAACACCTGGCTGAGACCGAGCCCGGTCCCGGCACCAACGCTCTTGGTGGTGAAGAAGGGCTCGAAGATGCGGTCGACCACTGCAGGGTCGATGCCTGCGCCGGTATCGGTGACACTGATGGCAGCAAAGTCGCCCTTCATCGGGGCGGCGAAGCGCACCGAAGGCACCGCAGTGACCTGTTCCACTTCGATGGTCACCCTGCCGTGCCCGTCGATCGCATCGCGGGCGTTGACCGCGATGTTGATCAATGCGGTGTCGAGTTGGGTCCGGTCCAGCAGCACCGGCAACGGCGTACTGGGCAACGACAACGATACCTGGATGCGCGCGCCCAGAACCGTGGTGATGATATCCGAGAGCGCGTGCACGCTCTCGCAGAGATCGAAGACCTCCGGCGACAGGCTCTGGCGACGCGAGAAGGCCAGCAGCTGCGCGGTCAGCTTGGTGGCGCGGTCCGATGCTGTTGCAATGGCCTGGATGTACCGGCGCCGGGAGTCGTCTGCCGGCCACGTATGCAGGAGCATGTCCACCGAACCGGTGATGACCTGCAGCAGGTTGTTGAAGTCGTGGGCCACCCCGCCGGTGAGCTGGCCGATCGCTTCCAGCTTCTGCGATTGCCGCAGCTGCTCGCGGGCGCGGACCAGTTCCAGGTGGGCCTCCCGCGCCTGCTCGGTGATCGCCGCGACCTGGCGGCTGTGCAGGTCGCGCTCGATCACCCGTTCGGTCTGCTCGCTCACCACGCACAGGATGCCCGCCACACTGCCGCAGCCGACGCGCAGCGGCGAATAGGAGAACGTCCAGAATGTTTCGCGCAGCGTGCCGTCGCGGTCCATCATCAGGGGCAGGTTCTTGAAGCTGCGGCTGGTGCCGGCAAAGGCATCGTTGACCGCCTGCACCACATCCGGCCATACGTCGGTCCAGACATCCTCCAGGCGATTGCCCATCGCGCCGTGCAGCTTTTCCCCCAGCATCGGCAGGTAGGCATCATTGAAGAAGAAGGCCTTGTCTTCCTTGCCCCAGGCGAGCCAGAGGGGTTCGGGCGAATCAAGGATCATCGCCAGCAACATGCGGAGCTCGGCCGGTGCGCTCGCGGCAGTGGCCGAACGCGCCCAGTCACTGTCCTGCAGCAGTCGGTAGGCAAGCTGCTCAGGCGCCGAGACGGGCAGGGGAAAAGGATGCATGGCCGCCATTGGCGCAGGAAGGTGGCGCAGCATAGCCGAGTGGATGTCATGGCGCCCTGCACATCACCGGTATGAAGGGCATCACCACTTCGGTTGACGGGGCAGCGTTGCACCTCTGTCCTGCAGGTTGCCGCGATCGGGACCGCCGCGCGCTGCTCACTACGCCCGCGGACTCTGCCCCTGGCGGAAGGTCGCGAAGGCGGCCTGATCGCCGCGTCTAGTCCTCACGTGCGGTCCGCGCGGCGAGGGCGTCGCGGCCGGCGTCGGTGAGATCGATATCCCCGTCTTCCGCCTGTACCGCCAAACCCGCGTTGACTGCCCACGTCGCCGCGTCGCCGCGCACCGGTTGCGCAGCGGCGATTGCCTCCAGGATCTCCCGCTGTTGCGCCGTCATGCCCATGAGCCGGCCCTCAGATGCCCAGCAACGAGGTCGGTTGCCAATCCGACAGCCTGGCGTGGCTGACCGGTTGGTGGCAGCCGCACTCGTCGCAGCGGAACAGTGCTCCACCCGGAAGGTGAACCAGATTGTCTTCGCTGGCCGAACTGGTCGAGGAGCAATGCCGGCAGGTAACAGTGAGCGCAGTGATGCGCTGCACGCCGCCGGACAGATCGAACACGGCCTCGAATGCGCGAATGACAGGATGAGCAGTGTCCGGCATCTGGATCTCGACAGGGCAGGGAGGTTGGGAGATCGCATCGTCGCGCGTTGGCCGTGATGGCGCAGTCAGCCAGATGCATGGACACGATCAAGATAGGCGCGGCAATGGGGAGGGGTTCCTTTTCAGGGATCCTTTCCAATCAGGTCCCACGGCTTGTCACAGCCGTCGCGCTCGCTTGATCACACTCCACGCCCTTGTTGAAGCGGGTCCCGCAGGACAATGAAGGCGACAGAAGAAGTCCCGCCCTGCCGGCTCAGGCGATGCAGATCATCAGTACCGTGCACAGCACCAGCATCAGCACGAACACACGCCGGCTCAGCGCCAGGCACGCCAGATAGGCGGCCAGCGCCCATGCAGCCAGCAGCGCGCAGGCCACCAGCCACAGCCCGATGGCCATCACCGATCCGGCCGCCAATGCAGATAACGCGATGGCCTTGAACAGCGCTACGCCGAGCACACTGCCCAGCATGCCGGCCTGCAAGGCAATGGCATCGTGGTGGGCAGGAACGCGGTGGTGGCGCATTGCGGGTCCGGTGCAGGCCGAGGGGCGTCGGCTGCACTTTGCCCAAAGGCACATCCACGAAATGTGTTCATTGCACCCGAAGCGCGTGGTCGAGCATCCTTGGTGGAACACCCCTCGGCAGATTGCAGGTGCTGCCGGTACGAAGCGCCGTGCTGGTCAAGGCGCTGGCATCCACTTGCCTGTGAATGCCGGTTCTTCAGTGGCTGCCGGCGACGGCGGCCTTACGCTTCCTGTCCAGTGACACCGCCACGCACCACAGCAGCAGGCCGCCAATGGCAGTGGCCGCACCGACATAGCCGGTGCTGGCCGGGCTGAAGCCGGCGCTGATCGCCATGCCGCCCAGCCAGGGGCCGAGCGCATTGGCGGTATTGAACGCGGCGTGGTTGGAGGCGGCCGCCAGCGTCTGTGCTTCACCGGCCACGTCCATCAGGCGGGTCTGCAGCACTGCCGCCAGCGCGCCCATGGTGCCGACGGTGATGATCATCGGGCCGATCGTCCACACGGACTGCGCGGCCTGCGGATACAGCAGCAGCATCAGGATCGACCACAGCAGGACCACGGCGGCGGCCTTGAAGTGGAACCTGTCCACCAGCCAGCCACCGGCGATGTTGCCGATGATCGCGCCGATGCCGAACACGCCCACCGCCAGCGGCATCCACGATTCGGCCACGCCGGTGACCTGCACCAGGGTCGGAGCCAGGTAAGTGAACACGCAGAACATGCCAGCGAAGCCGACTGCGCCGATCGCCAACGCCAGCCACACCTGGGACGTGTTGAAGGCGCGCAGTTCGCGCATCGGCGAGGTGCGCACCTCGTCCGGATCCGGCAGCAGGAAGCGGGCGATCATCGCCACGGTGGCGATGGCCAGCACGCTGACCAGGGCAAAGGCGGTGCGCCAGCTCAGCTGCTGGCCCAGCCAGGTGGTCAGCGGGTTGCCGACCAGGATTGCGATCGACAGGCCCAGCAGCACCCGCGACATCGCCTGGCCGCGCTGGCCGGCAGGGCTGATCGCCGCGGCCACCAGCATCGCAACGCCGAAGTAGGCGCCATGCGGGAGGCCGGCGACGAAGCGTGCCGCCAGCATGGTGCCGTAATTGGGTGCCAGCGCGCTGGCGAGGTTGCCCACCGCGTAGAAGCCCATCAGCGCCAACAAGAGCTTGCGGCGCGGGAAGCTGGCACCCACGAAGGCGAGGATCGGCGCACCGACGACAACGCCGATGGCATAGGCGCTGATCAGGTGACCGACCTGCGTTTCGGAGATCGACAAGCCGCGACTGATCTCCAGCATCAGGCCCATGCTGGCGAACTCGCTGGTCCCGATGGCGAAGCCACCCAGAGACAGGGCGAGGATGATCAGGGTGCGCTGACGGGGCGTCAGCCGCGCAGCCAGGGAAGAAGTGGGGCTCATGCGGGGGGCGCGACGGGGCGGGGGAGCCCCCCATTGTACTGCTGCACCGCAACAAGGGCAGCCGCGCTCAGGTAAATCAGCGTTCGATCAGTGACACGCCGCCCCCCCGCTGTCCGTGCGGCCTGGTCAGATGCCCAGCGCTGCCCGGGCGTGCGCGTACTTGCCGCGCAGGCGCCCGGCCGTCGCCGCGTCGAGCATCGCCAGGCGCTGCGGATCGGCGTTGTCATCCAGATCGGCCCGCTTCACCTTCAGTGCCAGCGGTGGGCGGCAATGCGCGCGTAGTAGCTGTCCGCGTCGGGGGCCGCGGCGCGCTTGAGCAGGTGCACCGCCTCGCGCAGCGGGGCGGGGAATGCCTCGATGCGTGCGGCAAACGCCGGGCAGTCCTCGGCGACATCATGCAGCCACGCCACCACTTCGGCGTCATCGTCGCCGCGCACCGCAGCCGCCACCCGTGCCACATGACCGATGTAAGGCTGGCCGGCCTTGTCCATCTGGCCGGCGTGCGCCTCGGTGGCCAGGGTGCGGGCAAGTGCTACCCAGTCCATATCGGTCTCCTTGGATATCGGCGCGCAGTTTCGCGCAAAAGCAGGGAGCGGTTGTCGATGCGGCGATGACACTGCGATGGGCATGATGGCTGGGCAGGGGCGCGGCGTCGCCCCGAGGAGGAGGAGTTCGATGCAGGAATTCAGGCATGTGCTGGAAACCCGTGGCCGCTTCCAGCTGGTAGCGGTGTCCCACGAGCCGGTGTACGCTCCGGGCGATGTGGTCGGCCATGCGGTCGTTGCCGACGATGGGGATCGTCTGACCGACCTGGTATCGCTGGCCGAAGCGCGCCAGTTGCTGTTGCAACGGGTGCGTGAAGAGGGCGAAGAGCCCGGGCTGGAGAACGAAAATCACCTGCGGAAAAAGGCGTCGCGCTGGCGCCGCCGCTAGGCCGTCGCGCCCTCGTGCGCATCATGGAGGATTCGGGTGTTGCCCAGTAAGAAGTATCTGCTCATCGCCATCATCACGCTGGCGACCCTGCTGCTTGGTTTCGTGTTTTCCGGCTACCTGACGCTGCTGTTCCTGGGCCTGGATACCAAGCTGTTCACCTGGAACACCTACTACCAGTACTTCAACGCGCTGGACCAGCCACAGGTCGCGCCCTTCGTTGGCAAGATCCGATGGGCCGGCTACGTGGGCTTCGGCCTGCCGCTGCTGGTATTGGTGGTGACCGGCCTGGTGCTGCTGCTGAAGAAGGACAAGCGCTCTCTGCACGGCGATGCACGCTTTGCCACCGGCGCCGACCTGGCCAGGCATGGCATGTTCAAGAAGACCGGCCAGAGCATCGTGGTCGGCAGCCATGGTGGCAAGCTGGTGCGCCTGGATGGCCAGCAGTTCGTCATCCTGGCCGCGCCCACCCGCTCGGGCAAAGGCGTGGGCGTGGTCATCCCGAACCTGCTGGAGTACGGCGAATCTCTGGTGGTGCTGGACATCAAGCAGGAAAACTTCGACCTGACCAGCGGCTGGCGCGCCAGCCAGGGTCAGGAAATCTACTTGTTCAATCCTTTCGCCGAGGACCGGCGCACGCATCGCTGGAATCCGCTCAGCTACGTCTCCGACGATCCCGCGTTCCGCGTCTCGGACCTGATGAGCATCGCTGCGATGCTGTATCCGGATGGGGCCGAGGACCAGAAGTTCTGGGTCAGCCAGGCGCGCAACGCGTTCATGGCCTTCGCGCTGTACCTGTTCGAGAACTGGGACGACGAGCGCAGCAGCGGTTTCCCGGGGGGCGCCGGCACGCCCACGCTCGGCGCGGTGTACCGGTTGTCCTCGGGCGACGGGACCGACCTGAAGAAGTACCTCAAGACCCTGTCGGAGCGGCCGTTCCTCAGTGCCAACGCACGTTCGGCCTTCGCCAACATGCTTTCGCAGGCGGACGAGACCTTCGCCTCGATCCTGGGCACCTTCAAGGAGCCGCTGAACCCCTGGATCAATCCGGTGCTGGACAAGGCCACCAGCAGCAACGATTTCCTGCTGACCGACGTCCGCAAGAAGAAGATGACCATCTACATCGGCATCCAGCCGAACAAGCTGGCCGAGAGCCGGCTGATCATCAACCTGTTCTTCAGTCAGCTGATCAACCTCAACACCAAGGAACTGCCCAGGTCCAACCCGGACCTGAAGTACCAGTGCCTGCTGCTGATGGACGAATTCACCTCGATCGGCAAAGTCGAGATCATCGCCTCGGCGGTGTCCTACATGGCTGGCTACAACATCCGCCTGCTGCCGATCATCCAGAGCATGGCCCAGCTCGATGCCACATACGGCCGCGAAGTCTCGCGCACGATCATCACCAACCATGCCCTGCAGATCCTGTACGCGCCGCGTGAGCAGCAGGATGCCAACGACTATTCGGACATGCTGGGCTACACCACGGTGCGCAAGAAGAACGTCACGCATGCCAGAGAGAAGACCCACAACTTCACCGAAGAGCGGCGTGCACTGATGCTGCCGCAGGAGCTGAAGGCGATGGGGCCCGACAAGGAAGTGTTCCTCTACGAAGGCATACCGCATCCGGTGAAATGCGACAAGATCCGCTATTACAAGGATCGCTATTTCACGTCCAGGCTGCTGCCGAAGGTCGATGTTCCGATGCTTAACGTCTAATTCACGACGCTAAATTTGTGACTTGGATTCATATTCATTGAAGTGAAAACGTGAGGGAAGTCAAAAATTCGGCATCTGTTCATAGATTTTCAGACTTGTCTGACATGGAATTGACGCGTGGTTGTGCGACCCTATGTCTGTCGTCCAGAAATGTGTGCTGGATGTCAAAGATGTGGCAGTAGGGTGGCCAGGAGTTTGTGCCATGGAAACAAGGATGGTTTCGACGTTGGTGAGGTATGCGGGTGGGTTGTCGGCTATGTCCGGCGGCCCCGCAACTTGGTTGGCAGCCGCTGGCTGCAGGGGAGCCGGAGTGGGTGTGCTGTACGCAGCGCATCCCTCTGATTCCGGCGTGCGCGATGCAGCGCCGGACGACCAGGGGACCAATGCTCGGGACTGCTTTTTCGTACGTCAAAGTGAAGCCCGTATGAATCAGGCGTTTATCGCGAAAATGTCCATCGCCGCAGTGGCGGCGTTGATGGTGGCCGGTTGCGCCACCAAGTCCGCTCCCGATTTCGGAGGCCGCTGGAAGCCGGTCAACCGCTTTGCTGCGACAACGACCGAAATTCCGCTGTACTCCAGCTACGTCTACCAGGCCTCGCCGATGGATGGCACGCTCAAAGCCATGCTCGAGCGCTGGGCCAAGGATTCCGGGCGCACGCTGGACTACCGCCTCAGCTCGGATTTCACCCTTTATGGCGCGGTCTCGAAGATCGATACGACCAACGCGCAGCAGGCCGTGATCGATCTGACATCGGCCTATTCGGCGCAGGGTATCTCGGTCTCCATCGTTGGCAACCAGATCGTTGTGCAGAGCGCTGGCTCGACGCCGACCGCGTCGGCGCAGGGCGCTGATTCCAACAGCGGCACCTGAGTCCACCTCGAAATCATCGAACGTGCCGCTCCCCGCGCCTGTCGCAGGGGTGCCACGCCCATTGATGTTTCAGCAGTACGGAAGAATCCATGTTCCGCAAGAAGGATCCCGGCAATAGCCCCAAGGTCGAGCAGTCGGTCGCCAAGGCGGTCAGCTACGAGATCACCGTGGCCGACATGGCACGCCGCAGCGAGCGGCGTGCATGGTGGGTCGCCACAGGCTCATTGCTGATGTCGCTCGCACTGGCGGGCGGCTACTACTACATGCTGCCGCTGAAGGAGAAGGTGCCGTTCCTGGTGATGGCCGATGCCTACACGGGTACCGCGACCGTCGCGCGGTTGAGTGGCACCTTCCAGGGCGAGACGATCACCACCAACGAAGCGATCAATCGCAGCAATGTCGCCCAGTACGTGCTCGCGCGCGAATCGTATGACTCGGCGGTGATGGGCCTGCGTGACTGGGAACTGGTGTTCGTGATGTCCACCGATCCGGTGGCGCAGTCCATGCGTGTCCGCTATGCCGGCAACAATCCGCAGAACCCGTTCGTGATGTACGGTCGCGAGCGCGCCATCCGGGTCAAGATCCTCAGCATCACGCCACTGGGGGCCGAGCCGAACGGCAGCTTCCGCGGCGCTTCGGTGCGCATCCAGCGCAGCCTGCTGGACAAGCGCACCGGCGTCTCTACCTACCTGGACAACCAGCTGGTGACGATGCGCTTCGAGTACAACCAGAACCTGGCGTTGTCCGAACAGGATCGCATCCTCAATCCGCTGGCCTTCCAGGTCACCGAGTACCGCGTCGACAACGACTATTCGCGTGGCGTGCCGGTGCCGGATGACGGTGCCATGCAGGCGCAGGCGCAGCAGGCCGCACAGGCGGCGCAGCAGGCACAGGGTGTCTACGATCCCAACAATCCGGCCGCAGCCACCATGATCGACCCGGCCACCGGCCAGCCGGTCGCGGTGCCAGCCAACGGCCAGGTACCGGGCCAGGCAATGCCGGGACAGCCTGTACAGGGCCAACCGATGCCGGGTCAGCCGGTGCAGGGGCAAGCAATGCCGGGGCAGGCCATGCCCGGACAGCCGGCCATGAGGCCGGCGCAGAACAATTCCACCGGAACTGCTGATGGAGCAAGCAACCGATGAGTAGTCGAAATATCAGGGGAAGCGCGCTGGCGCTGCTGTCGATGTTATCGTTGCTGTTCTCAGCAGCGGCGATGGCGCAGGCGGTTGACCACTACGAGTACGAGAAGGACCGCATCTATCCGGTTCGCACCGGCCTGGGCCTGACCACCCAGATCGAGTTGAGCCCGAACGAGAAGATCCTCGACTACAGCACCGGCTTCAGCAGCGGCTGGGAACTGACCCGTCGCGAGAACGTGTTCTACCTCAAGCCGAAGAACGTCGACGTCGATACCAACCTGATGGTGCGCACCGAGACCCATTCCTACATCTTCGAACTGAAGGTGGTGGCCACCGACTGGCGCCAGCTGGAGCAGGCCCGTCGTGCAGGCGTGCAGTACAAGATCGCCTTCGTCTATCCCAACGACACCGTGTTCGGTGTCGCCCAGGAAGCGGTGGAGGAAGAGGCCAAACCGCTGTTGAGCTCGGAACTGGCCAAGGACCGCCAGTACAACTTCAACTACTCCTATTCGACCAGCAAGGCGAAGAAGATGGGGTGGCTGATCCCGGTCAACGCCTACGACGATGGCCGTTTCACCTACCTGAAACTGCCGAATTCGCCGGAGTACAAGACCGGCATCTTCCCGGCCGTGTTTGGTCGTGAAACGGAATACGGTGAAGACTTTGTGGTCAACACCACGGTTGAAGGCAATACGCTGATCGTGCACGGGACGCACCCGTACCTGGTCATCCGCCACGGCGACTTCGTCGTCGGCCTGCGAAGGAACGTGAAGAAATGAGCCAGCAGAACACTCCCGGGAACGACCCGAACAATGGACGCGACGAGAGCCAGAGCCCGTACGGCGCACAGGGTGCCGCGGACGCGCCGTCGAATCCCTACTTCGGCACGGCCCAGGCCGAGCCGGCGCCGGATCTGGACGCGGCCGCGCCGCAGCTGCGCTCGGCCGAAGAGCAGCGGCTGAACCGCAAGGCGCTGCTGTTCCTCGGTGGCATCGTGTTGCTGTTGGTGGCCATGGGCTTCCTGCTGTTCCGCAAGGGCCAGGATGGTGACGACGCCGCGCAGAAGGTGCCGGATGTCGCGCGTGCCAGCACGCCGGCGCTGCCGGACGTTGCTCCTCCGCCCCAAGCGCCGCCGGCTGCCGCCGAACCGATTCCCATGCTCCCGCCGATGCCGCAGGATGATGGCCCGAAACTGGTGCCCGTCGCTTCCCGTCCGGAAGTAGCGGAGCCTCGTGGGCCGACGCTGCTTGAACGCCGCATGGCAGGTGTGGATGACGCTGCGCTTGCGGCAGGGAACCGCGCACAGCCTCAGCGCAGTGCAATTGACGAGCAGACCCGTCAAGCCCTGCTTGCGAACATGATGCCGAACCAGCAGGGTCAGCAGAAGATTCGCCGGGGCCCGGACGTTGGAGATGTGTCGAGTGCCACCTACATCCAAAGCCCCGATGCACTGCTGGTGCGCGGCACCTACCTGCGTTGCGTGCTGGAAACCCGCATCATCACCGACCTCGCCGGCTATACCTCGTGTCTGCTGACCGAGCCGGTGTACTCGATCAACGGTCGCAATCTTCTGCTGCCGAAGGGCTCCAAGATCTATGGCGCCTACGGCGGCGGTCCGATAGGCAAGCGCGTGGAAGTGATATGGGATCGCATCACTACCCCGAACGGAATCGACGTTGCGATGTCCAGCCCGGGCGTGGATCAGCTGGGTGGCGCCGGTCATCCGGGCCAGTACAGCGCACACTGGGGCAGCCGTATCGCCTCGGCGCTGATGATCAGCCTGATTTCCGATGCCTTCAAGTATGCGGCCGCAGAGCACGGCCCGGAGACCACCACCATCGCCAACAATGGCATGACGGTGCAGTCGCCCTATGAAAGCGCCACCGCCCGCACGATGGAGCGCCTGGCCAATGAGGCACTCAGCAGCACCCGTCGTCCGCCGACCGTCACCATCAACCAGGGCACGATCGTGAACGTCTACGTTGCAAAGGACGTTGACTTCACCAATGTGCTGAATCCCCGCCGGTAACCCAACGAACGATCATGGACGCCGAAGTGTCCCCCCTCGCCCTCGTCTCCAGCGATTTCCTGCGCTATCAGTACGAAGTGCTGGGCATCGCCGAGTACATGACTTCTCCGGAAGTGACGGAAATCTGCATCAACCGTCCCGGCGAGCTGTACCTGGAAACCCGGGCGGGGTGGCAGCGGGTGGACGTGCCGAGCCTGACGTTCGAGCGGGCCCGGCAGTTCTGCACGGCAGTGGTGAACGAGAGCAACACCGGCCAGCGCATCACCGATGCCGATCCGGTGGTGTCGCTCACGTTCCCCACCGGCCAGCGTGCGCAGTTCGTGATTCCGCCGGCCTGTGACGCGGGGAAGGTGTCGATCACCATCCGTTTGCCTTCCAAGCACACCAAGTCGCTCACGCAGTATCAAGAAGACGGCTTCTTCAACCAGATTCTGGAAAGCGATGGCAGCATCAGCGAGCAGGATCGCGAGCTGCTGGAGCTGCGTCATTCGCGAGAGTACGCCGAGTTCTTCCGGCGTGCGGTGATGTACCGCAAGAACATCGTGGTATCCGGCGCGACCGGCAGCGGCAAGACCACCTTCATGAAGGCGCTGGTCAACCATATCCCGGACAACGAGCGCCTGGTCACCATTGAGGACGCACGCGAGCTGTTCCTGACCCAGCCCAACGTGGTGCACCTGTTGTATTCCAAGGGCGGGCAGAGCACCAGCAATGTGACGGCCAAGAGCTGCATGGAAGCCTGCCTGCGCATGAAGCCCGAACGCATCATCCTGGCCGAGCTGCGCGGTGACGAAGCGTTCTACTTCATCCGCAACTGCGCGTCCGGCCACCCGGGCTCGATCACCAGCTGCCATGCCGGCAGCCCGGAGCAGACCTGGGACCAGCTGGCGCTGATGGTGAAGGCTTCAGCCGAAGGTTCGGGCCTGGAGTTCAACGTGATCAAGCGGCTGTTGATGATGACCATCGACATCGTCGTGCATATCAAGGCGCATGCCGGCTCGCGCTACATCACCGGCATCGACTTCAATCCTGGGCGTGCCCAGGGGCAGGAGGGCTGACCAATGCTGCCAGGACTGGAAATGATGGCGTGCCCGGAAATGGCCGTCTCGATGGACGTGATGCAGCACGTCATCAACGTCGAGTCATCGCGCAATCCCTACGCCATCGGTGTGGTGGGCGGTGCACTGGTGCGCCAGCCCAAGGCGCTGGACGAAGCGCTGGCGACGGTACGGATGCTGGAAGAGAAGGGCTACAACTTCTCGATCGGGTTGGCCCAGGTCAATCGCTACAACCTGGGCAAATACGGGCTGGATTCCTACGAGAAGGCCTTCCAGCAGTGCCCGAACCTGCAGGCCGGTTCGCGCATTCTCGCCGAGTGCTACAAGCGCTCCGGTGGTGACTGGGGCAAGTCGTTCAGCTGCTACTACTCGGGCAATTTCGAGACCGGCTTCCGTCACGGCTACGTGCAGAAGATCTACGACTCGATCCGCCGCGGCCAGCAGGTCGCCAGCAATGGTGTCGCGCCGATCGACGTGGTCAGTCGCAGTGAGCGCCGTGCAGTAAAGGTCGAGCATCATCCGCAGCTCGCTTCGCCGGCGCAGGCGCGCATCGTTGCGCAGTCCAATGGCCCGGTGTACGTGCCGTCGGAAGATCCCGCACGCGCCTATGTCGTGTACCCGTCCACCGGGGCGATGGCGCGGGGCAGCCTGCTGAACATCGCCGACCAGGCACTGTCCAAGGTGGTACTGGGTTCGGTGGATCGGATGATGCAGCCGCAGGCGCAGCCGACCCAAGCGGGCGCCTATCCGCAGCAGCTGCCACAGCAGCTGCCACAGCAGGGCTCCGCACAGGCGATGGCCATGCCGCAGCAGTTGCCGGGCGCGGCTGGCGCCGGCAACGAGGGTCCAGTGATGTTGCGCCCCTGGAGTGAGCGTAACCAGCCTGTGGCCGGTACCGACAATTCGTACAACGCGCCGGTGCAGGCCGCGCCGGTGCAACAGATTCCCGCAGGGGATGCGGCCTTCGTGTTCTGACGAAGTCGTGGTGCGGCCAGTCCCCCGGCTGGCCGATTCAGTTGTGTTAGTCCATCAACAAGGAAATCAATCCATGAAGCGATCCAATCTCGACCTCGTCCAGGCCCAGCGCACGCTGAAGACCCTGCTGATGGCCACGATCTTCGTTGGCGCACTGTTCGCCCCGCAGGTGTTCGCCACCAACACCGACTTCGGCGGCACCGACAAGAAGGTCTGCGGTTTCTTTTCCAACATCAATGGCCTGCTGAACATGGCCTCGATCGCCGTGGTGACCATTGCGGTGATCTTCGCTGGCTACCAGATCGCCTTCGCACACAAGCGCATCGGTGACGTCGCGCCGATTCTGATTGGCGGCGTGCTGATCGGCGCTGCGGGCCAGATCGCGCGCATGCTGCTGGGCGAGGGCAGCGACGGCAAGTGCGGCGCTGGCACCAGCACCTCCTACCTGATCAACCACGTGATCCAGTACTACAGTGCATAAGAACGTCGTGTTCCGCGGCTGCACGCGCCCAGCGATGTTCCTGGGCGTGCCCTACCTGCCATTTTTCATGGTGGCAGGCGGACTGTTGCTGCTCAGCATGTACACGAACTTCTGGTTCCTGCTCACCATTCCGGTGGCGGTCTTCATCATGCGGCAGATGGCCAAGCGTGACGAAATGATCTTCCGCCTGTTGGGCCTGCGCCTGATGTTCAAGCTGAAAGTCCGCAACGTGCAGGAACACGATGGCATGTGGGTGTTCAACCCCAACCATTACCGCGACAAGCCGGCCCGAATGGATTGAGGTCCGGATCCGGCCTGGCGGGCGTCCGCGCCCGTCGGGTCTTTTGTAACTCCTTGGCACTACCTCTTTGGAAGCAGTCGTATGTTCAGCCCTGACACGTCCATCAGTGAGTTCATTCCATTGTCGTCGCACGTCGCCCCGAACGTGGTCAAGACCACGGGCGGCGATTACCTGCTGACCTGGCATCTGGAAGGGCTGCCGTTCGTCGGCCGTGAGGAGTGGGAGCTTGAGCATCGCCACAACACGTTCAACCGCCTGCTGCAGACGCTGCGTGCACCCGACTTCGTGAACGTGGCGTTCTGGGTGCATGACATCCGTCGTCGCCGGACCCTGAAGGGCAAGAGCAACTACAAGCAGCGCTTCAACCAGGATGTGTCCGATCAGTACATGGGCATGTTGTCCTCACAGCGCATCATGCAGAACGAGCTGTACCTGACCATGATCTACCGCCCCGTGGTGGCGGGCAAGCGCTTCGTCGAGAAGTCGGCGAACGTGGACAAGCTGCGCGCCGAGCAGGAGCAGGCAGTAGAAAAGTTGATGGAGCTGGCCGGCAACGTCGAGGCCGTCATCCGCGACTACGCGCCGTACCGCCTCGGAATGTACGAGGCCAAGAACGGCGTGGTGTTCTCTGAAACGCTGGAGCTGTTCGGCTACCTGATCAATCGCATTGACGAGCCGGTCCCGGTGCTGTCGGCACCCATCAAGGACTACCTGCCGGTCAGCCGGCACATGTTTTCGGCCAAGACCGGTGACTTCGTCATCAATACCCCCAATGGTGCCAACCACTTCGGCGCCATCCTGAACATCAAGGAGTATGCCGAGGGGACTTACCCGGGCATCCTCAACGGCCTGAAGTACCTGGACTACGAGTACGTCATCACCCATTCGTTCAGCCCGATGGGGCGTCAGGACGCGCTCAAGGTGCTCGACCGCACCAAGGGCATGATGATCTCCTCCGGTGACAAGGCAGTCAGCCAGATTGTCGAGCTGGACCAGGCGATGGACCAGCTGTCGTCGGGCAATTTCGTGCTGGGCGAATACCACTTCATCATGGCAGTCTACGGCGATAGCCAGGCCAAGCTGTCGCAGAACGTGGCCACGACGCGCGCCGAGCTGTCCAATGCCGGTTTTGTGTCGACCAAGGAAGATCTGGCGGTTACCTCGTCTTTCTACTCGCAGCTGCCGGCCAACTGGCGCTACCGCACCCGCCTGGCCAATGTCAGCTCGCTGAACTTCCTGGGCCTGTCGCCACTGCACAACTTCGCGACCGGCAAGCAGCACAACAATCCGTGGGGCGACTGCGTCACCACGCTGCAGACCACCAACGGCCAGCCGTACTACTTCAATTTCCACGCGACCCATCCGTCAGAGAACTCGTTGGGCGAGAAGGCGATCGCCAACACCATGGTGATTGGTAAGTCCGGTACCGGTAAGACCGCACTGATCAACTTCCTGCTCAGCCAGGTGCAGAAGTATGAGCCGTCACCGACCATCTTCTTCTTCGACAAGGATCGGGGTGCGGAGATCTTCGTGCGCGCCTGCGGTGGTAACTATCTGGCCTTGGAGAACGGCGCGCCGACCGGGTTCAACCCGTTCCAGTGCGAGAACAATGAAGCCAACGTGCAGTTCCTGGCCGACTTGATCAAGGTGCTGGCCGGTAAGCGTGAGTACAGTGCGCGCGAGGAGGAGGACATCTACCGCGCAGTGGAAAGCATGCTCGATACGCCGATGCACCTGCGCAGCATGACCAACTTCCAGAAGAGCCTGCCCAACATGGGCGACGATGGGCTCTATGCACGCATGCGCCGCTGGACCTCGGGCAATTCGCTGGGCTGGGTGTTCGACAATCCGGTGGATACCGTTGACCTGAGCAAGGCCAACATCATCGGCTTCGACTACACCGACATCATCGACAATCCCGAAGTGCGCGTGCCGGTCATCAATTACCTGCTGCACCGCCTGGAGTCGTTGATCGATGGTCGTCCGCTGATCTACGTGATGGACGAATTCTGGAAGATCCTGGACGGCGAGGGTGGTCTGAAGGAATTCGCGAAGAACAAGCAGAAGACCATCCGTAAGCAGAATGGTCTCGGCATCTTCGCAACGCAGAGCCCGGAGGACGCGCTGAAGAGCGATATCTCTGCCGCCCTGATCGAACAGACCGCCACCCTGATCCTGCTGCCGAACCCGAATGCCAGCAAGAGCGATTACATGGATGGCCTGAAACTGACCGAGGCCGAGTTCAAGGTGGTTACCGCCCTGGACGAGCGCTCGCGCTGCTTCCTGGTCAAGCAGGGTCATGCCTCCAGCGTGTGCCAGCTCAACCTGCGTGGCATGGACGACATCCTGTCAGTGATCTCGGCCTCGACCGACAACATCGACATCATGCATCGCGTACTGCAGACCGCCGCCGTGCGTGCACGGGTGACGGTGGATGAGCTGACGCCGGAGCAGTGGTTGGAAGATTTCTACAAGAACCGCAAGGGCTCCGGAAAGCCCGCATCCAACAATGAGGAGGTTGCAGCATGACTGTCGCAATGGACGTGAACGCAGCAAGCCCCTTGAATTCGATGGAGAAGAACATGGAAACCCCTCCCCGTATTGCCAAGACGCCGAGCGCAGGATCCCGGCTCCGTTTCACCGCCATGGCGATTTCCGTCGCCGCATTGCTTGTCTTCCCTGCGAAGGGATACACCATCCCGGTGGTTGAAGTTGGATTGAATACCTTAAACAGCACGTTGACTGAAGCCAATACACTTGCCGCTCAGGCGGAAGCCTTGGCTGAGTACAGTACCCAGGCGCAACGGTTTCTGGAAACCACTCAGAACTGGGCGCAGAAGCTCGCGAAGTTCAATCAGATCATCGCCTCGCCACTGATGCCTCAAGGCGTGAAGCTGGAGCCGGTTCCGCTTGAGTGGAATGTCGCCGAGCGCTGCGGCGCCGGCAATATCATGAGCCTGAGCGGTATCCTTACTGCGTTGGACTTGAGCCCGGGTGGGGACATCCTAGCCCAGCAGCGCAACATCTGCGCTGCAATCCAGGTCATGGAGAATCAGAAGTACAACGAAACCGTGGAAGTTGTGCAGAAGACGATGCCTGACATGCGCAAGGTGCTGGACAGGATCAAGGATATCCGTGATCTGTGGAGCGGCGAGGGTGCGATGGCGGAGGCCTCCGCGAATGCAGTCGTTTCTGATGCCTATATGCAGGCGGATTTTGCGACTTGGGAAAAGAAGACTGAAGGGTATGACAAGCAGATTCAGGCGCTGACCAAGATGCAGCAGATTCTTGCGCAGCGCGCATTGAAGGGTACCGGTCAGTCACCTCTCGGTACCGTAGTGAAGGCCGCGGCACTGAAGGCAGCGCTCTCCAACTGATTAGACGCTGCTCCGGTCGAGCTGCAATCACATTCTAGGTGAAGTTATGGATCTTGGGCTGATGGATGGCATGTTGGGGCAGGGTCCCTTGCACATGCTGCAGAATCTGCACGCGTCATCCTCAATTGGTGATTTTGTGTTCTTCCGGCTGATCCTCGATTACCTGCATAAGGAAATCGCGGAGTACGGCGTCAAGCTGCTTGGACGCATGATGGCGTGGGTCGGTGGCATTGCACTGACTCTCATGACGCTCTGGGTTCTGATTCAGGGTTTCCGGATCGCCACCGGGCGCAGCCGCGATTCGTTGATGGTGCTTGTGACCAACATGGCCAAGGCTGCGCTGATCGTGTCGGTTGCCACGACCATGGGTATGTTCGGTCGCGAGATGCATGGCTTTCTCATCAATGACGTGAAGAACGAGATCACTTACGTCGTGACCGGGAAGAAGGACTCACCGGAGGATCTAATCGATGAGAATCTGGGCTACATGCAGCTGGCGCTATCCAGCGTTGACGCGCTGGACGTGATGAACGACGTGACGCTGGACAATGCGAAGACCCGTGCCATGTGGTTCATTGGCATGGGAACGGGCGGTCCGGCAGTCACAGCTGGCTCAATGCTTTTGCTGTATGAGGTCGCGCTGGCGTTGTTCATCGGCCTGGGGCCATTGTTCATCCTGTGCTTGCTGTTTGACCAGACCAAGCAGCTGTTCCAGAAGTGGCTGCTCTACGGCATAGGCACGATGTTCTCCATGGCGGTTCTGGCAGCGATGACCGGCATCGCGATGAAGATGGTGTCCAAGGTTGCGTTCGCCTTCTGGGGAAGCACGTTGACGGGTACGCTGATGGGTCAGAATTTCAGTGAAGGTATGTCGAGCATGGCGCTGCAGCAAGGCGGCATGGGCCTGATCCTGACCACGCTGATTCTGACTGCGCCCCCAATGGCGGCGATGTTCTTCCAGGGAACATTGGGCAGCTTCATGGCATATTCGCAGATAGGCGGTAGTGCAGTACCGGCATCGCCTGGCCCGAATGGTCAGCCGCCGGGTTCGACGGGCGGGCAGAGTTACAGGCCCCAAGCCCCCGCGGGAGAAGGTGGAGGTTCACCCATGGGAATGCAGGTAGCGAACCCTAGGTTGCACGTCGGCCCGGATTCCGCGACACATTCTCCAGGCCTTAGGGGTAACGCTGGTACGGGTGTAGCTTGAATTGGATGATTGCGGTCCAGAGATTGGAGGAAGTTGGAGAATGAAGTTTCGACGCTATGTAATTTCCTTGTCGATGCTTGCTCTTCTGGGCGCAGCTGCGACGGCTGCGGCGGAGGGGAACTGTCCTCCCGGCTACTACCCGATCGGTGGTCAGGGCGCCCGAGGTTGTGCCCCCATTCCAAGTGGCGCACCGAGTAGTACATCGAGTGGCGGGATTTCCGAATTGCCCGCAAACTCTCCGACGGGGCGGTGGATAAAGACTTGGGGGGCAATCGCCGAGTCTCGGTCTACTCAGGATGCAGGAGCATCGACCGGCCTTCGGTCACAGCTAGCGGCAGAGCAAGAGGCCTTGCGGAAGTGCAGTTCAACAGGTGCCGCCGATTGCTCCGTCAGTTTGGCGTATCGAAATCAGTGTGTGGCTTGGGTCATTCCAAGTGGAAAGACTGGTCGTGGAATGTCGGCATTGGGGCGTGGTGCTACGCCGGAAATGGCGCTGATAATGGCGCATTCCAAGTGCAAGAACGATGTGAGCGGGAAGTGCGCGGTGCTGTATGAAAACTGTACCAAGCCTATTTTTGAAGAGTTTTGATGTAAATGTGCCGGTGGGCTCGCTAGTATAGTCTCGAACAGCGTTATCCTTGGCGAGTCACGGCATAAAATTCTGCGCGCTTGTTTCCGGCTGAATGTGTCTCAGCAGTTTCCTCTCCTGAACTGATGTTCACTGGGACGAAATGCGTTAATTCCAGTAAAGTAGACTGGGTAACCCAGACTGCCTAACGGGATTGCGAAGCGGCGGCCGGAGGAAAATGTAGATCCGTCTACGTCGCGTGCACTATTCCACTTTTCAAGAGATACTAGGCGTGCGTTGAATGTCCGGTCTTGCTACCGGTTCTCAGCTGGTGCGAAGCTATCTACTCTATTGGTGGATCGCATCATTGAGCTGGTCATATCTGCGGGTGGCAGGAGCAGGCACAAGCGCAAGCGCAAGCAACTCCGTCGCGACATTATTCTGACCGTATCGAATGGGTAGTGCCTTGGGGGATCCTGCTGAGCCGAGAGCCTCGCGGCAGTAATGAATCATGCCCCCAATGGCGGCCATGTTCTTCCAGGGCACCTTGGGTAGCTTCATGGCATATTCGCAGATAGGTGGTAGCCCGGTGGCTCAGGCACCGGGACCGAGTGGGCAGCCGCCGGGTAGTTACTACACGCCGGCCCAGACAAAGGATCATTCCAGTGCTCCATCGGTCAGTTCCGGCCATGGAGCGACTTCTGGTTACGGTATCGGGCGCTCAGGTGAGGTCAAGCAAGATACTGGAAAGTATGGGCAGGCTGGCGCCTGAGCGTGGATTGACAGTGTCGAATGATAAAGGTGTGCGTATGAAGTGCATTGTCGTGCTTTTGCTGCTCGTTATTTCTAATGTGGCGTTGGCAGAAGGACGTTGCCCCCCAGGGCAGTACCCCGTGGGAGGTCAGGGTATAGGAGGTTGTGCGCCAATTCCCGGTGGTCAAGCTGGTGGTGAGAGCAGTGGCCCCATGCCGACCGGTAAATGGGAAACCCGGTGGGGTGCTTTGGCGCAAGACACAGACCATCAAGTCGGCCAGAATTTGGCGATTGGTGTGGCGGAGGTTAAAAAAACAAAGAGAGAAGCTAGGTCCCTCGCGCTTTCTGAATGTCAGCGCATGGGGGGGCAGAAGTGTAAAGTTATTCTTGAGTATCACAATCAATGCGCCGCGCTAGCTGGCCCGGTGATTGGTTCAGTACCCCTCGTCGACGTGAAAACTGTGGCGTATCGATCACCTAATGAAGAAGATGCGAAGGTGGAATCAGTGCGCCGTTGTGAGTCCGAGGGAAAGGGTCGCAGTTGTACTGTTATCTACTCTGCCTGCAGCATGTCTGAGTTTAAGCCCTTCCGCTGATGTGAATCCTGGCGTTGGGTTGATGTTGTGAGTAATGACATTTTGTTTGTTGTTTTAGGGGGGGGGCTGCTGAGAAGTGGGCCGCTTCTATTTTTCGCTTGAGAAGTCTACTTTGCACTAAGGCTGGGTGTCGCTGTTCACAGGTTTAGTCTGCGTGAGAGTGTCGAGCGCTCTTGGAGAGCAAGCTTCGGTCTGAAATTCATTTGCCTGCTGGCTTATAGCTGCAATGCTGATCTCATTGGCATGGGGTGAAGTTAGTACTTTATCTATTGTTCGATCAGGACAAACAGTTGTTCCAGCGATGGCTCTTCTACGGAATCGGGACCATGTTCTCGATGGCGGTGCTGTCGGCAATGGTGTCCATTGCATTGGATATGGTGATCCGCGTGTCTTCCTCGTTCTGGGCGACGGCGCTGGTGAACAGGTTCCTGCTTGACGGGGCCTCCAGCGACGGTATGACCAGTCAGGCGATGCAGCAGGGCGGCATGGGCCTGATTCTGACGACCTTGATTCTGACTGCGCCCCCAATGGCGGCCATGTTCTTCCAGGGCACCTTGGGTAGCTTCATGGCATATTCGCAGATAGGTGGTAGCCCGGTGGCTCAGGCACCGGGACCGAGTGGGCAGCCGCCGGGTAGTTACTACACGCCGACGACTCCAGAGAAGGGGAGCTCCGGGCATGTGGCGAGCGGAGTGGGACAGATGGGTAGATCTACTGGATCTCCACATGTTGCCGATACGCAGTCAGATACAGGTCGATTTGCTAAGGCACCTATTTAGTTCGCGGAGATACGCGTTGTCTGTGTAAGGAGAGTTGCCTGATGAGAATGATCCATTTGCTAGCGCCGATGGTGTTCATGTTCGCCACATCGGCCCTTGAGGCTCAGGCTGAGGGACGGTGTCCTCCTGGGCAGTACCCCATCGGAGGGCAGGGGGTCGGTGGTTGCGCGCCGATTCCCGGAGGCGAAGGTGCAGCTACCAGTGGGCCTAGAGCGACGGGTAAATGGATCAAGACCTGGGGCGCAATATCGTTGGCGCCGTCGGGTGCCTCTGGCTCCTCAACAGGGCGGGTACGGAAGACGGAGGCTGTTGAAGAGGCGCAGAGGAAGTGTGCTGAATCCGGCGGAGTGGGATGTAAGGTCACAATTACATATAAGAATCAATGTGTGGCCGCCGTTGTCGCCAGCTCGGGCACAGATGGAACCACGCAGTTTGGTACTGGCGCGACGATCGAGAGTGCAAAGGAGTTTGCCTCCAGGCTCTGTGCCTCGAAAGGAGGGAGCGATTGTGCTGCCGTCTATGCCGCTTGCTCTGAGCCGATCTTCGAGAAATTCTAGAAGTCCCATAGCGGGTCTGTGATCGTCCGGCTCGATTGAATGTCAGCCAGGCCGGAATGGTTCGGTGCGCCATAATTGCGCGCTGACTTGGGCGGCTGTTGTAGAGGCGAATCGGCATGCCTCCGTAGCTCGAGTGCGTGATGGCAGAAAGATGAATGACAGCGGATCAGATGCTGAATCTAACATTGCCCCGGGATTAAGTGGCGAGTTACTGATGGCCCCCGCGATAGAAGAGGCGAACGCCAGTACTGATCGTGGCTGTAGCGACAAGCATGGGCATGTTTGGCCGGGATCTTCATGAATTCCTGACCGAGGACGTGAAGGGTCTCATCACCCACGTCGTTACCGGGAAGGATCAGAAGCCCGAGGAGCAGATCGACAAGAGCTTGGCCTGGATGCAGGTTGCGCTGTCCAGCGTGGACGGAATCAAGATCCTGAATGACCCGGGGCTGCAGGAAGACAAGACACGAGCCATGTGGTTCATCGGCTTGGGTACGGGCGGTCTGGCTCGATGCTGTTGCTCTATGAGGTCGCGATGGCGTTGTTCATCGGTTTCGGCCCACTGTTCATCCTCTGTCTGTTGTTCGATCAGACCAAACAATTGTTCCAGCGATGGCTCTTCTACGGAATCGGGACCATGTTCTCGATGGCGGTGCTGTCGGCAATGGTGTCCATTGCATTGGATATGGTGATCCGTGTGTCTTCCTCGTTCTGGGCGACGGCGCTGGTGAACAGGTTCCTCCTTGACGGAGCTTCCAGCGACGGTATGACCAGTCAGGCGATGCAGCAGGGCGGCATGGGCCTCATTCTGACGACCTTGATTCTGACTGCGCCCCCAATGGCGGCCATGTTCTTCCAGGGCACCTTGGGTAGCTTCATGGCATATTCGCAGATAGGTGGCAGCCCGGTGGCACAGGCGCCGGGACCGAGCGGACAGCCGCCGGGTAGTTACAAGCCGGCAGCTCCAACCAATTCAGAGGAATCCGTGAGTAGCCAGAGCCTTACGATCCCGAAAATCGCGCCGGGTACTAGCAACTCGGTACATACGCCGGGGTCGCTTGGTAACGCCGCAGTTCGGTGAGCTATGTCACGGCAGTTGCTGAATGGGTAGGGTACTGGATGCAAGAGGTGAAAACGATGAAGCTGCTTTCTTTGCTCCTTTTCTTTGGGGTGCTGCTGGCTCCTGTGTCCGCACTTGCCGAAGGCGGTAGTTGTCCGCCAGGGTTCTACCCGATAGGAGGGCAAGGGGCCAGAGGCTGTGCTCCGATTCCTGGTGGCGACAGCGGTGGCTCGGATCAGCTGCCGCTACTTCCTCCAACGCCGACGGGGGAATGGTTAAGTACGTGGGGAGCAATCGCTGCGTCCGAAGCAACTTCTGAGGTAGGAATGGCCTCCGGAATGAATTCCGCAGAAGCCGCCGCTGCCGAGGCTGTGAGGCGCTGTGGTGGTGGAGGAGCCACGGACTGCAAGGTTACTGTCTCTTACTCAAATCAGTGCGTCGCGTGGTTGATTCCTTCTTCAGGTGGCTCGGGGGCTAAATCCGCAGTTGGTAAGGCTCCAAAGAAAAGGCAAGCGATCTCCTTGGCGGGTAAAGGTTGCGTAGATCCCAGTGGAAAGAAGTGCAGGGTCTTTTACGCAGACTGTTCTGAACCCGTTTTCCGTAAGTTCTAGCGATGCAAGTTCGTCGATTCTCTTAAGTCGATGATTGGTTGCGTCGGAGTCGCCTGGAGCTTGAAGGTGCATCCAGGGCTTGCGTAAATGGGCCGGAAATTCAGAGAGTTGGCTTGATGTCGATGCGTTGATTTAGATTCTTGCGCATTGTCAATCGTGGCCACTCTTTCGTAGTTTCCTGCGTTCTGCGGATTGGCGGAGCACGGGTGACTGTACCGGCTGCGAATGGCTAGCTGATAGTGGATTCTTCGGGATTTGGCTCTGGATGACAGGTGAAAAGCTTTCCTTCGGATGTTGGGGGATTTCGAACGTCATCAGGGGTTCGAAGGTCATGTATAGGTTCGCGGCGAGTCTAGCGGTAGTTCTAGCACTTACGTCCGACCTGGCTTGGGCGGAAGGAAGGTGTCCTCCAGGCCAGTATCCGATTGGCGGGCAGGGTGCCGGCGGATGCGCGCCAATACCTGCTGGTGGATCAGGAGCGGAAAGCCCGCGTCCAACGGGGCGGTGGATCAAGACTTGGGGAGCATTTGCCGCCTCGCCTTCCGGAATCGCAGGAGCGGCAAGTGGGTGGAGGAAGAAGGCGGATGCGGGAAGCGCGGCGGTGAGATCCTGCTCTGATGCAGGCGGTCGGGATTGCCAAGTGAAGTTCACCTATAAGAATCAATGCGCGACGGCGGCTGTTTCGAATGCGGGAGCCGGAGGGACTTTCTACTCTGCTGCAGCCACAAAGGAGGAGGCGGCAGGCCTATCCTTGGCGCAATGTCGTGCTGCTTCCAAACGGACATGTGAAGTTGTCATGTCCAATTGCACCGAGCCGGAGTTTGAGAAGTTTTGAATAATTGCCCGCATTTTTCTCATGATGCGGCGATAGAATGGCCCGCCGTTGAGCGGGCTGTTTCTTTTCTGCGCCCATCAAACTAAGAAGAACTCTACTCTTGATGTTGGGAGATTCTCGGTATGATCAGGCGTTCAGCAGCGACAAATTTGGCCGCAGCAATTGACGTGGCGGGTGCTGCGCTCACATCTGAGTAGGTCCGGGCAGCAGTAGCGCGACATGGGCTTGATCCTAGCGAACACTATCTGACTGTCGCCAATGGCGGCCATGTTCGTCTAGGGCGCCTCGGGCAGCTTCATGGCATATTTGCAGATGGGTGGCAGTGCAGTCGAATACGGGCAGGAGGCGCGATGTCTTGGAGGCTTACGCTTCTACGTAGTTGGCGGGTGATCCTGGGCCTTTTGTTCGCCGCAGTCTTCCAGTCGGCAGCGTTCGCGGAGGGCGGGTGTCCTCCGGGGCAGTATCCTATTGGCGGGCAAGGTGTCCAAGGATGCGCTCCGATCCCTGGGGCGGGTGACGGCTCGCTCAAGACGCCGCAGCCCGGAGGAAAGTGGATCAAAACGTGGGGCGCGATCTCTGTTTCTCCTGAGGGCGCGTCCGGAGTGTCTACCGGGAAGCGTAGTAAGTCTGAGGCAGAGGCAGAGGCTGTGATGCAATGCCGGCACTCAGGTGGTCGTGCCTGTCGAACTTCTTTTTCCTACGAGAATCAGTGCATTGCTGCGGTGGTCCCCAGTTCGGGTTCCGGCGGCACCAGCTTTGGTGGAAAGGCGACTGTTGATGAAGCAATTCAATTGGCAACTCGTCTTTGTATAAGGGATGGGGGTCAGGGATGCCACGTCGTGTACACCGCGTGCTCAGCTCCTGAGTATGTGCGGAAGTGAAGCGAGGATAGCGCCGCGCGAGCGCCCCGGTTGTTTCGTGGGGCCGGCCGTAGTGTTTTCAATTTTTTGGAAATTCTCATTGCGAATGACGGATCCCGAGCGCCGCAATGGTGCTTGTATTCGGGTGGGTTCGTTCACCTGATCCGTGTTCGCTGCACCCGTTCTGCTTGCGTCTGCACGAGCGTTAAGTGCCTGATCAGCGCTGCCGTCATCTCCAAGTAGGCATCCATTCACGTTAACCGCACTCTTTCTGTGATCAAGTGCGCTTTTCATCCCAAGCCCCCTTCGACGAGACCCGCCTCCTCGAAGTAAGCTGCGTGCGCGTCAAAATCCCGACGCGCCGGTGCCATCGAACGCAGGAGCTTTTCCGTCCATGAGGACTGTGTCCCCCCGCGGTGCGGGTGACGCTTGCCACCATCGCGGTTGCCGTGGGCTCGGGGCTATCATCCGCCATGGCGGCCGCCGGGCACGTGCGGGGCATCGCCCCGTTTCCGGCCTCCGCTCGGGAACTGGCAAGACGGGATTGAAGGAGTTGCAGGGGATGGAGAAGGGGAGTGGCACGCACATGGACAATGCCCTGGCGTTCGTTCCGTCCGGCGCGAACCTGCTGGAAGCTGTACGCGGCGATCTGACCGGCAATGGTTTCCAGGACCAGCTCCTGGTGATCGACCAACCTCCTCCGGAGGGCTTGTTGCCCGGCGAGCACGGACCGAACCGGGTCCTGCTGTTGCTGCTGGGCGATGCCACGGGCCGCTGGCAGCTGGCGGCACGCAACGACAAGCTGGTGCCGTGCTCAACGCGCGGTGGCATGGCCGGTGACCCCTTCGCCTACGTGACGATTGAAGACGGCGCGTTCAGCGTGATCACCAACGGCGGCAGCCGCGAACGCTGGAGCAGCGTCTACACCTTCCGGTATGCACCTGCCGAGCAGGCGTGCTGGGTGCATGGCGTGCAGCGCAAGGTGGTGGACACCGAAACCGAAGCGACCCACACGCGCGATTTCTCCGCGGCCGAGCTTGGCCGGGTGCGATTCGAGGATTTCGACCCTTCCGTCGTCGCCGACGTGAGCTTGCCCTGAATGCCATGCCTGTGAGGAGGCGGGAGTATCCAACGATGATCGAGCAGGAGTTTCACCGTGTCGCAGGATAGGGAGTCGTTGCTGTTGCGGCAGGCCACGGAGGCCGGCATGACTTCGTCCCGGGAACTGGCCAACTTCATGGCGCAGGCCGGGCATGAATCCCGTGGCTTGAGCCGTCTCAACGAGAGTTTCAACTTCACCCGGGGCATCTCGCAGATCCCGGTGGAAGCAGCGTGGCGCAATGGCAACGGTGCGCTGGAGAGCGCCCGTCAGGACGCGCTGCGTGGCCGCCCGGACAACCTGGCTGAGCTGATGTACGGCGGGCGCATGGGCAACGATGCCCCTGGCGACGCACTGAAGTATCACGGCCGCGGCTATCTGCCGCTGGTCGGCAAGGAGAACTATGAGCGTGCCGGCAAGGCGCTGGAACTGGACCTGGTGAATCACCCGGAACTGGCCGCGCAGCCCGAGCACGCAGGTCGCATTGCCGTGTGGCAGTGGCAGACGCGGGTGCCGGAGGCGGCACGCGAGGATGTGCGCGAAGCCACGCGTGCCCTGAATGGCGCGCTCAACGGCATCGAAGCCCGCCAGCAGCGTTTTGACGTGTGGCAACAGAAGCTGACCCCCGATGTGATGGCGCGCCTGGAGCGCTGCGAAGTGGGGGCGCCTGCCCAGCAGGCAACGGGACGCGACATGTCGCAACCGGGCGAGCCGGGATACACGCTGTTCTCGGGAGCGCGCCAGCACCTGCAGCAGATGGGGCCGCAAAGCGGTCTGCGCAGCGTGCAGGAACTGGACAATGCTGCCGGCGCACTGGCGCTGAGCGCGCAGAAGGCGGGGATGTCGCGCATCGATCATCTACTGGCCGGCAACGACGGCCGCACGTTGTTTGCCGTGCAGGGCGCGCTGGGTGACCCAGCCATGCTGCGCGCATCGGTCGATCGCGAACAGGCGGCGCAGCAGCCGCTGGCGCAGAGCAGCCAGCAGTTGGCCGCCAGCGTCGCCCAGCAGGACCCCGCGGCCGCGCTCGCCCGCGAGCAGGAGCAGCGCTCTCGATCCCTGTAGCACTTGATGCCGGCGGGCAGGGTGCCTGCAGGCGCTTTACGTACGACGCGTGGCGCCCTGTGGCGCCGACATGGAAACCCACCCGTAAGGACACCACATGCGAATCGTTACCTCGAATGCCCGGCACGCCGCGGCCCGCTGCAATGCATCCGTGCGCCGCCTGCCGCCGCTCTGGCTGCTGTCACTTGGACTTGCCGCAGCGTCGGCACAGGCTCAGGAGGCAGCGGCACCCGCCGTGGAGACGCCCCCCGCTGCAGATGCAATCGTTGAGGCGCCTGCAGGGGCGGCGCCCGTCGCAGCGCCCATGGCGGCCGACGCCGTTGTCGCGGCGCCGGCTCCCGAAGTACCGGCTGCCGTGACACCCCCTGCGACACCGGTGGTGGACACGCAGCCGGCGCCGGCTGCGGACCCGGCGCCGGCGCCCGTTGCGCCCGCAGCGGCGGCACCTGTGGCTGCACCGCCCGCCTCCGTCGAGCCAACCGTTCCCGCGGTAGCCCCCGCTCCGCCCGCATTGGCCATCGTGCCGTTGCCGCCAGAGCAGGCGACCGAGCGGGCGCTCGGTGCCCGCTGCCCGGTGGATCTGGCCGGGCGGCTGGCGACCCAGGGCGACCTGCTGATTGGCGCCTGCCAGGGCACCATGCCGGCGCATCTGGCAGCGTTGCTGGTCGCGCTGCCCGTGCAGGACATCCACCTGCCGCGCAGCTGGCGCGAGCGTGAGGTGCGACAGAAGGCATGGTTCAAGGCGGTGCCGGGCTATGGCCAGCGCCCGGACTTCATCGTGCGGATGGGCGACATCTGGGTGCGTTCGCTGGAAGGGCGCGACGCCGACAGCACGTTCTATCTGGTGTCGGCGCCGTTCACCTGCAGCGACCAGGTCGCCAACCGTGATGAGTACGGCGCGGAGCCGGTCCGCGTACCAGCGGGTGATTGCCCCGAGGCCTATGTGGCCCAGCGTGTGTACCAGGTCCGCGGGGACGCGCCGCCGGGGGATGTGACCGCCGATGCCATGCCGGCCATGCCGCCGGTGACGGACGCCGACCGTGCGCGACAGCTGTCGCGTGAGGGACGTGTCATCCTGGACCATAGCAAGTTGCAGTACGGCCCGGCCATGCGCTGGTTCGTGCAGTACCCGGAGTCTGCGCAGAAGGGCGGTCCGCGCGCCTACGGTGACTGGAACCGCGAGCACATCGCGTTCGTGGTCTGGACTGGGGATCGCTTCGAGCTGCGTGAGAAGGTCGCACGCGCCCTGTGGCCCTGTGATCCGGTGGCACCCGGCGATCGTGCCTGCGGCGGATTCCCGGATTCGGGCCCGGATCCGTTCGTGACTGCCGGAGTAGGCGTGCCAGTGGCGGCCTCCAGCCCTTGAGCCGGAGTGCCGAAGGGTGCGGGAGCCGGGGTGAGTGGCTCCCGCGCCGCCATCAGGCCTGCAGGCTGCGGGTCTGGTTCCGCTGCTGTTCCAGCTGCTGGTCGCGCTCCAGCGCAACGCGCTGGTCGGCGGCCTGCTGGTCGATGCGCTGGCTGCTCTGTTCCAGCGGGGTGTTCATCGCCACTGCCGTATCCACCGACACACGAAGGTGGGCGGGGTCACCGCCCTGGCCCTGCACGGCGAAGCTGCGCGAGGCATCGGCATTCATGACCACTTCGTCGATGCGCTTGCCGCCTGCTGCGTGCATTTCGGCGGCCAGACTGCCTGCCAGTTGCGTGCTCATCACGTCTGGTACCCGGCCGACGCGGACATCCTGCGCGTGCACGCCACGGATCGCGTCGTTGAACAGTGGGTTGCCCACATGGTTGGCATCGTCCATTCGCAGCATGCTGGTGTGATGGCCGTTCTTCTCCGCTTCGCGGCGTGCCGGCTCACCGGGCTGCAGCGGGCCGCGGATGTGGTCGTACAGGTCGACGGCGCCGCCCGGAATGCCCCGCGCCGCGCGGGTGACACCACGGCGCAGTAATTCAACGTCGTCGCGGTATTCCTCGATCATCCTGGCGTTGTCTTTTGCCAGCTTCTGCGTTTCCGGGTGCTGCAGCACCGAGCCGTCACCGAGGAAGTTGCCCAGCTTGTGCGCGCCGAACGAGCTGCCTGCGGCGATGATCGGCCGGTCGGGGATAAGGGCGCGCAACGAGTGATTGCTGAAACCGTTCGCGGCGAGCGTGCTGATTTCATTCGGCCTGGCGTAGATCCGCACCTGGCCGAAATGTGGCGACGCCGCGCTGACCGGATCGGAGGCCATGACATGGTTGATCATGGTGTTGCCACCTTCCGGGATGCGGTAGCTGAGGCTGACCGCGCCATAGGCGTTGAAGGTCTCGCCCTTGACGTTGAAGTGGTGCGAGGTGATCTGGGCCAGAGCGCCGCCGAGGGAGTGGCCGGTGACGGTGACCTCAGGCGGACGTTGGCCGAGATCCTGCCCCTCCTTCTTGGCGTAAGCCAGGGCGCGTTGGGTCAGCGCGATTGCGTCTGGCGCCTGCACATTGGTACGGGCAACGACCATGCCACCATCGGTCAGAATCGCATCGCGTGCGATTTGTTCGGTTCCGCGATGTGCGACGACAATTTCATTGGTGTCGACTCGCTGGTAGATCGTTCCCTGATAACCGTTCAGCCGATTGTCAACGTGCTCGAGGATCTTGTACTTGTGCCCGTTGATCGGAACGATTTCTTCTTGACCAGGCGCTCGACGACCGACCGCATAATCCTTGTATGCATCTTCGGATAGCGCAGCGTAGTCTTGGCTGTTGAGGCTCATTGGCGGACCTCGCTGGCTTCAAGCGAAGCGGAGAACAGCGCATTCCGCAGTTCAGGGCGGAACTTTGTCGGATCCTTTTGGCCACTTGCACCGTAGTCCGGAATCTCGCTGACTCGGGGATAGTCGGCTCGCGGATAGTGGCGGATCTCGACTTGGCCTTCGATAAGCGGCGAAGCTTCAATGAATGACAGGAAGCGCGTCTCGCCTTCGGCACCCGTCGCCTTCAACATCGCCCCAGCACCAGTGAACTCCCAGTGGCACACGCCGCGGCCGTAGTAGTCTTCATCCAGCATGCGGTCCACATACAGCGTGCCCCGGTACTCACCATCGGCGACCTTGCGCAGTTCCACCGGTTCCTGGCTGGTGATGCGTGCAGCTGTGCCGGTGGCCGGCTCGATATAGCCGCACTGGTCTTCGTTGGTGACGTCGTACTGCGCGACGGCTTCGACCACCGCGAAATCGCCGGGGGCGTCCTTCAGTCGCAGCACCAGTTCATAGGCCTTGCGCGGGCTGGGGTTGAGCTTGGCGAGGCCGCGCCCACCCTGGGCGACATCGGCTTCAGCAGCGGCACGTTCCTGGTTCATGGCGGTCTCCGGATGGCAGGCGGTCAACAGAAGCAGAGCAAGGCACGGAATCATCTTGTGGCGCAATGTCGGCCTCCTGGTGTGTAGGGGGAAATGTGGCACTGGCAGCTCATGGCGCGAGCGTCCGCACAGTGCTTGTGGTCGAGAACAGCGCGTCGCGCAGATCTTCGCTATACCCCGACGGATCTTCCTCGCCACTGGCGCCGAAGTTGGCGACGGTGGTGGCGCGCGGATAGATAAGTGTCGGGTAATAGAGCGTCAGAGGTGAATCCCTCTCCATGCGTTTCCTGTCGATGAACGTCAGGAATCGCGTATCCGCCTCGCCGTTCGTAGCGCGCAACATCGCACCGACGCCCTTCAGCGACCAATGGCAGGCACCGCGCCCGTAGTAGTCCTCATCCAGCATGCGGTCCAGGTAGAACGTACCGCGGTACTCGTTCTCGCTGACCTTGTGCAAGGTGACGGGCTCTTGGCTGGTGATGCGGCTCGCAGTGCCTGTGGCAGGCAGTATCCGCCCGCAGTCTTCGTAGTTGCTGACGTCGTACTGGGCCACGCCCTCCACGATCACGAACGGGCCCGGCGCGTCCTTCAGTGTCAGCACCAGTTCGTAGGCCTGCTTCGGTGCCGGGTTGAGTTTGGCCAGGCCGCGTCCACCTGCGGCGACGTCACGCTCGGCATCGGCGTAGGGCGAACATGCCGCAAGCGGGACGAGGGCGAGCAATGCCAGCAGCGGCCGTCCCCTTGGTTCGGGGCGAACTACACCCATGGCGCGATCCTGCATCGTGCGTCCGTGTCCATCTATCCTTCCTGGGTGGCAGGTATCTCGATTATGGAACGTGCCGGGAGCGCTGTGCCACCCTTGGAGACGGATTTTTGACGCGCTGGGGAGGCATTGCCCGGGCGGATCGCTTGCCGCACAAGGCTCGCGATCGTCACGGTGGCATTGCTGCCGGGGGCATCTCTGCGGCTGAATCCGTGACTGAAATCAATCATTCACATGTCCATCACTTTATAGAAGGCGCTTTCCTTGAACTGCATGATCCGCCCTGAAAACCGCGAAGACCGTGCTGTCATCCACGCAATCACCGAGGCAGCCTTCCGCGAAGCCCCGCACAGCAGCCATACCGAGCAGTTCATTGTGGATGCACTGCGTTCGCGTGGAGAGCTGAGTCTCTCGCTGGTCGCCGAGAAGGACGGGCAGGTCGTCGGGCATGTTGCCTTGTCGCCGGTGACGATCAGCGATGGCAGCACCGGCTGGTTTGGCCTGGGGCCAATTTCGGTGCTGCCCGGATGGCAGGGGCAGGGTGTTGGCGCGGCGCTGATGCACGCGGCGCTTGATGCATTGCGTGAGCAGGGGGCGCGGGGCTGCGTATTGCTGGGAGAACCCGCGTACTACGGTCGATTCGGATTCCGCGCCGAGCCGGGCCTGGTGCTGCCGGGTGTGCCACCAGAGTACTTCCAGGCGCTGTGCCTGCGGCCACCGATGGCGCAGGGAGAGGTGAGCTATTCCACGGCCTTTGAAGCCGCCGCCTGAGCGTGCGGAAGGTCAGGGCGCACGCCAGACGGTAGGCTCGGGTTGCGGCTTGGGAATGCGGTAGCCGCCGATGTGTTCAAGCAGTTCATTGGTGCGACGCTGCTCGGCCAACAGCTCACGCAGCAGATCGCGCACCGCGAAGATCGCGAACGGCACCAGGATCCATACCAGGCTGATTCCCAGTGCGAACAGGGTCAGCAGGGCTCTGCCACCATCCATGCACGGCACTCCTCTCCGAAAGCAGCCACGCTAGCACGTGGCTGCTGCCGAGGGATGTCAGCCGTTGTGCCGGAGATGGATCAGGGGATACGGACGGCCCTGCGAATCAAGCGGTGAGCGGCCGGTTTCGACGAAGCCCATGCGCTGGTAGAAGCCGACGGCCTGCGCGTTCTGTTCGTTGACGTCGGTACTCAGCTGCGGATGCAGGGCCAGCGCGTGCTGCAGCAACTGCCGGCCGATACCGGTGCCGCGTACGTCCGGATCGATGAACAGCGCTTCCATGTGCGTGCCGTCGATCAGCATGAAGCCAAGGGGGCGGTCCTGAGCGTCGACGGCCACGGTCATCGGAGCCTGCGGCAGGAAGCCGGCGACTTCGGCATCGATGGCCTGGCGGTCGTCGGCGCTGAGGAAGTTGTGGGTGGCGTCGACGGCGCGGCGCCAGAGGTCGACGAGGGCGGCGCCGTCGTCGGCGCGCGAGGGACGGAGGGTGGTCATGGGTTCACCAAGGTGCTTGCAAAGAGCGCGTAGTATGGCGCGTCCCGACCCAGCGCGCAGGCGTGGATTCATCCGGTGTTGCGATGGCGGATGAAGGGGCTGTAGGCAGTGGTCTCCGCGCGCAGCACCACGCCATCCTCGAAATCGCCGCTGTCGTTGAAGGGCACGGTGGGCCACCGCGGCCATTGCGCCAGGCGTTCGCGGTAGTAGTGGGTTGCTGCAGCCAATGCCTCGTCGTGTGCCTGCACGTGCTCCGCTGCCAGCCCGGAACGCACGCCATGCACCAGATGCGGCTCCAGCACGTCGAAGCCGACGTAGCGCAGGCTGTACATCAAGGGCCACAGCAACAACCGGGTATCTCCCTCGCGGCCGTCGACGGCGCAGGCCCGTGCCGATGAGCCGGTGGTGACGCTCAGCAACGCACGCTTGCCGCGCATCGCGCCGTGCTCGTGGCGCAGGCGGCTGTTGTACATCGGCCCGTAAACCAGCACGCGATCCAGCCAGCCCTTGAGGATTGCCGGCGGCGCGAACCACCACAGCGGGAACTGCAGGATGACCAGATCCGCGGCCTGCAGCAGCTGCAGATGGCGCTGCACATCGGCGGGCAGCCGACCCTGTTCGGCGCCGTGGCGTTGTTCGCGCTGGGCATCGAAACGGCCGGGCTCCAGGCGACTTGAATGATGGTGGGCCGCTTCCAGCGGATCGAAGCCCTCTGCATACAGGTCGACCACGTCCACCTCCAGCGCGTCATGCCGCAGCTGCTCCGCGGCCTGCGCGGCCAGGTGGGCGTTGAAGGAGCGGGGTTCGGGATGGGCAAGCAGGATCAGGGCGCGCATGGGGCGAGGTGTTCGAGGAGTGTGCGACCATCCTCGCGGCGCCGGTATGCCCCGGCAATTACGCACCTTGAGGTAACCATGGCCTATCCGGGCGATGTCTATGCCGCCGATTGCTCGGCACGCGATGCGCTGGCGCTGATCTCCGGCAAGTGGGTGATGCTGCTGTTGCCGGCGCTGGCGCAGGGCCCGCAACGCAATGGCGCGCTGCTGAGGAAGATCGAAGGCATCTCGCAGAAGGTGTTGACCCAGACCCTGCGGCAGCTGGAGCGCAACGGCCTGGTCGAGCGGTGTGAGCGGGGCAGCAAGCCACTGCATGTGGAATACCGGCTGACCGAGGTCGCACGTGGACTGGTTGACACGCTGTCCGCCCTGGACCGTTGGGCCGAGCACAATTTCCCGGCGCTGGACGCCGCCCGCGAGCGCTTCGACGCGCGTTAGCGGCGCCTGCACGGCCGCGGGCGTACAATGCGGCCCCGGCGGCCATCCTGGCCCTGCAGACACGCGAGAACCGCCATGACCGATGCCCTGGGTGTACCGGTGCACGACGCCGATGAACACTGGATGCGCCATGCGCTGGCGCTGGCCGAGCGTGCGCAGCGCGAGTTCGACGAGATTCCGGTCGGTGCGGTACTGGTGGGCGCCGATGGCCAGCTGCTGGGCGAGGGCTGGAACCTCAACATCGCCTCGCACGATCCCAGTGCGCATGCCGAGATCGTGGCCATGCGTGCCGGCGGCACGCGGCTGGCCAATCATCGGCTGCTCGGCAGCACCCTGTACGTGACCCTGGAACCGTGCGCGATGTGCGCGATGGCCATCGTGCATGCACGCGTTGCCCGCCTGGTCTACGGCGCCAGCGACCCCAAGACCGGCGCCTGCGGCAGCGTGTTCGACCTGCTGGGCGATGCCCGCCACAACCACCGGGTGGAGATCCACGGTGGGGTGCTGGCCAAGGAGGCCAGCATGCGCCTGACCAATTATTTCCGTGCCAAACGTGGCAAGCCGCCGCTGCTGCTGGAAGACCACGCCGGCGAGGGCTGAGGGGCGAACGGGTATGATGGGCGCCTCTTTCCTTCACCGGTAGGCCGCGCGCCTGCCCAGCAACGAGGCGACACATGGCGGACAACGGCGCGGCCAACGAGCGACTGATCTGGATCGACCTGGAAATGACCGGGTTGGATACCGACAACGATTCGATCATCGAGATCGCCACCGTGGTCACCGATGCCCAGCTGAACGTGCTGGCCGAAGGGCCGGAATTCGCCATCCACCATCCGCTGGAAACGCTGGAAGCGATGGATGAGTGGAACCGCAACCAGCACCGCCGCTCGGGCCTGTGGCAGCGCGTGGTGGACAGCACCACCACCCTGGGCCAGGCCGAGGCGCAGACGGTGAACTTCCTGGCGCAGTGGATCCCGGCCGGCCTTTCGCCGATGTGCGGCAACTCGATCTGCCAGGACCGCCGCTTCCTGCACCGCCAGATGCCGCGCCTGGAGAAGTACTTCCACTACCGCAACCTGGACGTGTCCACGGTGAAGGAGCTGGCCAAGCGCTGGGCGCCGAGCGTGGCCGCCGGCGTCGGCAAGAACAGCAACCATACCGCGCTGAGCGATGTACACGATTCAATCGCCGAGCTGCGTCACTACCGCCAGTTCATGGGCGCGCTGTCGGGCCTGCCGGCTGCCTGAACGACGCCGTCGGGCATGGCCCGGCGCTACCGGGTGACACACCAACGGGTAGTGCCGGCCGCTGGCCGGCAAGGCGCGGAGGTCGGATCCCTTTGCTGCGGAAAGGGCTCTGACCCCTCTGTCGTACCCCGCGACGAACCGTTCAACTTCCGGGCGCTAAGATCCGCGCCATGAACGAGCCGATCCTGCTCCCCCGCGACATCGCCCATGACGCCCGCGACTGGTCCGACCTGCAGCGCGCGGTGGCCCTGCTGGAAGCGCCGACCCTGACCGCGCGCATGGCCAACCTGGTCGGCACGCCGCTGGAGTTCGCGGTGAAGGCGCTGCCCAGCTCGGTCTCCAACCGCATCCACGGCGCCGTGCAGGCGGCGCTGAGCAAATCGGCACAGGCCGCGCTGTGGAGCATGGACAACACCCCCGGCAAGGGGGCGTCCACCCGCTGGCACAAACTGGCGGCGGCCACCTCGGGCGCGGTCGGTGGGGCCTTCGGCTTCGCGGCCTTGTTCATCGAGCTGCCGGTGTCGACCACCATCATGATGCGTGCGGTGGCCGACGTGGCCCGCAGCGAGGGCTTCGACCTGTCCGAGTTCAGCACCCGCCAGGCGTGCCTGGAGGTGTTCGCGTTGGGCGGCAACTCGCCGCGCGATGATGCCAGCGAGACCGGCTACTACCTGGCCCGCGGCTTCACCACGGATGTGATGCGCCACCTGTCGGCCGAGCTGGCCGGGCGCGTGGTGACCGGCCGCGACCTGACCCTGGGCGTGGCGCCAAAGGAAGCTGGCAAGCTGCTGGCGAAGATGGTGGAAAAGGTGGCGGCGCGCTTCGGCGTGGTGGTTACCGAGAAATTCGCCGCACAGGCGGTGCCGATCGTCGGTGCTGCCGCCGGTGCAACGCTGAATACCATGTTCACCGACTACTACCAGGACATGGCGCGCGGCCACTTCATCGTGCGCCGGCTCGAGCTGAAGTACGGGGAAGATGTGGTGCGCGCCTGCTATGACCGCGTGGCGCATGGCGCGGTAAGGATCGAGCCAAGGCTGGAGTAGATCCACGCCATGCGTGGACGAGCCCTCGTACCGGTTGATCCTTGCCGTGGGGGAACAACTGTTTTGCCAGTGCATGCCTGTTGCCTGGCAGCCGGCATCCCCATCCTTTGCGGCACTCCCCCCGAAAGAGATTGCCGCCATGATGTTCACCCCCCACCGCCTGGGCGCGCTGACGCTGCCCAACCGCATCGTGATGCCGCCGATGACCCGCTCGCGCGCCGCCGATGGGAACGTGCCCACTGCAGAAATGGCCACGTATTACGCGCAGCGCGCCAGCGCCGGCCTGATCGTCAGTGAAGGCACCCAGATCAGTCCCCAGGGCCAGGGCTATGCCTGGACCCCGGGCATCCATAGCCCGGACCAGGTGAAGGGCTGGCGCCGGGTGACCGATGCCGTGCACGCTGCCGGCGGTCGCATCTACGCCCAGCTGTGGCACGTCGGCCGGGTCTCGCATGTGGCGCTGCAGCCGGGCGGCGCCGCTCCAGTGTCCTCGTCGGCGTTGTTGGCGGAAGGCGTGAAGGTGTTCGTCGACCCGACCGGGGCAGGTCCCGAAACCGGGGTGGGCGAAATGATCCAGCATTCGATGCCACGCGCGCTGCGCGAAGACGAGATTCCGGGCATCGTCGCCGACTACGCCCATGCGGCACGCAACGCGCTGGACGCAGGCTTCGATGGCGTAGAGTTGCACGGTGCCAATGGCTACCTGATCAACCAGTTCATCGACTCGCAGGCCAACCAGCGCACCGATGGCTATGGCGGCGCGTTGCAGAACCGCCTGCGGTTCCTGCGCGAGGTGGTGCAGGCGGTGGTTGCGGTGGTCGGTGGTGATCGCGTCGGCGTGCGCTTGGCGCCACTGACCACGTTGCAGGGCGCGGTGGACGATACGCCGCAGGCGACCTATCTGGCGGCAGCCCACCTGTTGGGCGAACTGGAGGTGGGTTACCTGCACATCGCCGAGGCCGACTGGGATGATGCACCGTTGATGCCGGTGGCGTTCAAGCAGGCGTTGCGCATGGTCTATCCGGGCACGCTGATCTACGCCGGCAAGTACACCGCCGAGCGTGCCGAGCAGGCACTGGCCGAAGGCTGGGCTGACCTGATTGGCTTCGGCCGGCCGTTCATCGCCAACCCGGATCTGCCTGAGCGCCTGCGGCTGGGGGCGGAACTGAATCCGCCGGATCGTGCGACGTTCTTCGGTGGCGGAGCGGTCGGCTTCACCGATTACCCGACGTTGGAAGAGAG
>NZ_JAOBZT010000050.1:0-32904 GCF_029839005.1 Stenotrophomonas sp. GD03958
TGGCGACGGCGTGCGGTTGCGCGGGTAGACCAGGCTCAACGGGCTTGGGGTCGGCGGCGCGTCCGGCAACAGCTCCACCAGCTGCCCGCGCGCGATATACGGGTCCATCCGGTAGCGCGGAGCCTGGATGATGCCAAGGCCCGCCAGCGCGGCACCAAGGAACGCGTCCGCACCGGACACTCGCACCCGCGCCGGCAGCGGCACGTAGCGCACCTGCCCGCCCTGCTGGAACTCCAGAGGAATCAGCTGGCCGGTGGCGCTGGAGCGATAGCCCACCATTTCATGGCCGCCCAGCAGGGACGCGATGCTGCCGGGCACACCCTTGTCCTGCAGGTAACCCGGCGCGGCCACCGTCACCTCGCGCAGCATCGTCAACCGGCGCGCCGCCAGATCGCTGTCGGCCAGCGTCCCCACCCGCAACGCCGCATCCACGCCTTCGCGCAGCAGATCGACATAGCGGTCGCCTTCACTGACGTCCAGCTCGATCTCCGGATAGCGCTGCAGGAATTCCGGCAGGTGCGGAAACAGCAGGTGCCGGCCCAGCGTGCCATGCACTTCAATGCGCAACGGGCCGCGTGGCGGGGCATCACGGAACGCAGCCTCGGCATCGTCCATGTCGGCGATCAGACGCAGGCAACGGCCGTAGAAGGCCTCGCCTTCCAGCGTCGGCACCACCAGCCGCGTGGTGCGGTGCAGCAGGCGCACGCCCAGCCGCTGTTCCAGCGCCTTGATCGCGTCGGTCACCGTGGCCCGCGGCAGGCCGAGGTCCTCGGACGCCCGGGTGAAGCTACGGCGCTCGACGATACGGACGAAGGCGCGCATGGCCGTGAAGCGGTCCATTGTTCGGCTATCCGGATGATGTTGGCGGATTATGCAGGATTATCCGAACGTGCGATGGCGCGAACATGGCCCTTGCGCCGCTCCGGCGTGTCCCAGTGGAAGCCACCCATGACCCTCTCCCCCGCCCGCTCTGTCGCCCTGGTCACCGGCGGCTCCCGTGGCATCGGCGCCGCCATCTCCCGCCGGCTCGCCGCCGACGGCCATGCGGTCGCGATCAACTATGCGGGCCACCGCGACGACGCCGAAGCCTTGGCGGCCGAACTCAACGCCGCCGGTGCGCAGGCCACCGCGCTGCAGGCCGATGTCGCCGATCCGCAGGCGGTGCGCCAGATGTTCGACGCCATCGAGGCCCGTTTCGGCGGCATCGACGTGGTGGTCAACAGCGCTGGCGTGCTGCAGCTGGCGCCGCTCGCCGACACCGACGACGCCCTGTTCGATCGGGTGATCGGCATCAACCTCAAGGGCGCCTTCAACGTGCTGCGCGAAAGCGCGCGACGGGTGCGCGACGGCGGGCGCATCGTCACGCTGTCCACCAGCGTGGTCGGGACCCGGCTGGAGAACTACAGCGTGTATGCGGCCAGCAAGTCGGCGGTGGAGACCATGGGCGCGATCCTCAGCAAGGAGCTGCGCGGGCGCAACATCACCGTGAACGCCGTGGCGCCGGGCCCGACCGCCACCGATCTGTTCCTGGAGGGCAAGTCACCGGAGCTGATCGAGCGGCTGGCGAAGATGAACCCCCTGGAGCGGCTGGGTACGCCAGAGGACATCGCCGGTGCCGTGGCCTTCCTGGCCGGTGCCGATGGCGGATGGATCAATGGCCAGGTGCTGCGCGCCAACGGCGGGATGGTGTAGTTCGAACAGGTGGCATCCACGCATGGCGCGACGCCCTTGTAGAGCCGGGCCCATGCTCGGCTGCTCTTCGCGCAAAGGCCAGAAGCAGCCGAGCATGGGCTCGGCTCTACAGGTAGGTCAGGCGATGCGCGCCTCGCGGCGGCGATGCACCCAGTAGTACAACGTGGGCAGTACCAGCAGGGTCAGCAGCATCGCCGACAGCAGGCCACCGATCACCACCACCGCCAGCGGCTTCTGGGTCTCGGCGCCGATCGCATGCGAGGTCGCCATCGGCAGCAAACCGAACATCGCCAGCAGCGCGGTCATCAGCACCGTGCGCAGGCGCTGCAGCGAGCCCTGCACCACGGATTGCAGCAGGTCCATGCCCTGCTCGCGCAACTGGGCGAAGCGGCTGAGCATCACCACGCCGTTCAGCACCGCCTGCCCGAACAATGCAATGAAGCCGATTGCCGCCGACACCGACAGCGGAATGCCGGTCAGCCACAGGGCCAGAATGCCGCCGATCATCGCCAGCGGCACGTTGGCCAGGATCAGCGCGGCGCTGCTGATGTCCTTGAAGGCATCGAACAGCAGCACGAAGATGATCAACACCGACAGCGGAATCACCCAGCCCAGCCGCTTCATCGCACGCTGCTGGTTCTCGAACTCCCCGGACCATTCCAGCCGGTAGCCTTCCGGCAACTGCACGCTGGCGTCCACGCGCTTGCGCATGTCGGCCACCACGCTGCCCATGTCACGCCCGGCGATGAAGATGCTCACCGCCTTCACCCGCTGTGCGTTCTCGCGCGAGATGTTGATCGCGCCGCTGGCCATGCGGAAGTCGGCCACGTCGGACAGTGTCACCGTGTGGCCATCGCCGATGCCGACCGGCACCGTGCGCAGCCGCTGCAGGTCACGATCGGCGTCGTCCAGACGAAGCGTGATCGGGAACTTGCGGTCGCCCTCCCAGAATTCGCCGACCTGGCGCCCGCCCAGTGCGGTCTCGATCACCTCGTCGATGTCGCGCACGTTCAAGCCATAGCGCGCAGCACGGTCGCGGTCGATTTCGATCTGCAGCTGCGGCAGTGAGCCGTCACGGTCGATGAAGGCACTCTCCACGCCCTCCACGCTACGCACCTGGCCCAGGATCGCCTGCGCCTGCTGGTTGAGTACATCCAGATCCGAGCCGCTGACCTTGATCACCACCTGGCCCTTGATCTGCGAGATGCTCTCCAGGATGTTGTCGCGGACCGGCTGCGAAATCGAGAACTCGGGGCCCGGAATGCGCTGCTCCAGCGTACGCTGCAGATCACTGACCAGCTGCCGCTTGTCCACGCCCTTCGGCCATTCCTTTTCCGGCTTCAACGCCACCAGCGCCTCGATCTGGTTGGCGCCCTTGGCATCGGAACCGTCTTCCGGGCGTCCCAGCTTGGCCACCACCGTCGATACCTGCGGAAAGGTGCCGACCAGCTCGCGGATGCGCCGCGACTGCTGCTGCGCCTCGACCAGGCTGGTGCTGGGGTCCAGCGTGGCGGTCAGCCAGATCGATCCTTCGTCCAGCTCGGGCAGGAACTCCGAACCCAACCGGGTGCCCAGCGCCAGCGTGCCGACCAGCAGCGCAACCGCAGTCAGCACCACCGCACGCGGGCGGGCCAGTGCGCGTTCCAGGATCGGCCGGTACCAGCCGGTCAGGCGGTCCATCAGCGGATTGCCGTCGCGCATGCGGTCGCGCCGCAGCCACCAGTAGCAGAACAACGGCACCACGGTCAGCGCCAGGATCAACGCACCGATCAGGGCCGAGGTCACCGAGTACGCCATTGGCGCGAACATGCGGCCTTCCTGGCGCTGCAGGGTGAAGATCGGGATATGCGCGGCGATGATGATCAGCATCGAGAAGAACGTCGGCCGCCCCACTTCCGACGCTGCCGAAAGAATGGTCGAGAACCGTGTCTTCCGGTCGGCCGCAGGGGGCAGCTTCGACAATCTCGAGACGATGTGCTCGGTCACGATCACGGCGCCATCGATGATGATGCCGAAGTCCATCGCGCCCAACGACAGCAGGTTGGCCGGCACGCCCCACAGATGCAGGCCGAGGAAGGTCGACAGCAGCGCAAGCGGCATCATCGCCGCCACGATCAGCGCGGCACGGGCGTTGTACAGGAACAGCCACAGCACCAGGAACACCAGCACCGCGCCTTCCAGCAGGTTGCTGAAGACGGTCTTCAGCGTGGTCGAGACCAGCCACGAGCGGTCATAGAAAGGCTCGATGCTGACCCCGCCCGGCAGCTGGTTCGCTTCGATCTCGGCGATGCGCGCATGCAGGGCGTCGAGCACGTCGGACGGGTTCTCGCCCTTGCGCATCAGCACCATGCCGAACACCGCATCGTCGTTGTCATCCTGGCCGACCAGGCCCTGCCGAGGCAGGCCGGTATCGGCGATGCCGGCCAGGTCGCGCACCAGGATCGGCGTGCCACTGCGCTGCGCGACCACCACGTTGCCGATGTCGGCCGGCGAACGCATCAGACCGACGCCGCGGATCAGGAACTGCTGCTGGCCACGTTCCACGTAGCCGCCGCCTGCGTTCGAGCTGCCCTTCTCCAGCGCCTCGGCGAACTCAGCCAGGCTGATGCCGCGGTCACGCAGCTTGTCCAGATCCGGCTTGACCTGGAAAGTACGCGCGAAGCCGCCGAAACTGATCACATCGGCTACGCCCGGCACGGTGCGCAGGCTGCGCTCCATCGTCCATTCCTGCACGGTGCGCAGCTGGGTCGGTGTCAGGTGCGGGCCTTTCAGCACGTACCGGTAGATCTCGCCCACCGCCGAGCTCATCGCCTCCAGCTCCGGCGTCACCCCTTCCGGCAGCTCCACGCCCTGCAGGCGTTCCAGCACCTGCTGGCGCGCGAAGTAATCGTCGGCCTTGTCATCGAAGGTCAGGATGATCATCGACAGGCCGAACTGCGTATGCGAGAACACCCGCACCGAATGCGGAATGCCGGACAGCGCCACTTCCAGCGGCATCGTCACCTCACGCTCCACCTCTTCGGCCGCGCGCCCGGGGTGCAGCGATACCACTGTCACCTGGGTATCGGACACATCCGGAAAGGCCTCCACTGGCAGCACGCGGAACGCGGCGATACCGCCGCCGATGAACAACAGCAGTGCCAGCATCACCATCAGCGGCTGGCGCAGGCAATAGGCAATCAGGCGATCGATCATGGGGCGGCGTGCCCCGTGCCGGTGCTGGCGGCGGCTGGCGCGCTGTCGACCAGCTGCTGCAACAGCAGGCCGCCCTCGACCACCACCCTGCTGCCAACCGCCAGGCCCTCGCGCACCCACAGGCGGCCGTCACCCAGTTCCTCGGCACGCACGGCGCGGCGCGCGAAGCGGCCCTTGGCCTCCTCCACGAACACCACCTGCTTGCCGTCGATCAGCAGCACCGCAGCATCGGGCAGCGAGACACCGCCCTCGGCCGGCACTGCCACCTGCGCACGCACGTACTGGCCCGCCTTGAAACCGCGCGCACGGTTGTCCAGTTCGGCGCGCGCCTGCACCACGCGGCGCTCGCTGTCGACGAAGTCATCCACGTGCTGCAGGGTCGCCTGCTGCGGCTGTCCATCGGCGCCGGGCACGCTCACCTGCATGCCCGCCTTCAAGCGTCCGGCCAGGCTCTCCGGTACATCCAGCAGCAACCACAGGCGGTCAGGATCGCCAATCACCGCCAGCGGCTGTTCGCTGTCGGGGCTGACCGCCATGCCCGGGCTCATCCGCCGCTCCACCAGCACGCCATCGATCGGCGCGCGCAACGGCAGGCGCTGATCGACGTGCTGGCCATTGCCATAGGCCTTGGCGAAGGCGGTCGCACGCGCTTGATCGGCCTGGCTGCCGGCGAAATTGGCCTCGGCCTCGTCCAGTTCGCGGCCCGACGCCACACCTGCCGCATGCAACTCGCGGGTGCGCTCCAGCTCCTTGCGCGCCTGCTGCAGCTGGGCACGGCCGCGCACGCCCTCCGCCTGGGCTTGGCCGAATTCGGGCGAAGTGATCCAGGCGATCACCTGGCCCGCCTTCACTTTCTGCCCCGGCTGTGCCTCGATACGCGCCACCTGCCCGGCCAACGGCGTACGCAGCGCGCTGGAGCGCGTCTCGTCCCAGACCACCCGGCCCGGCAGCTGCAGGCTGGCGCTGGCGCCGGCGGTGACCGCCTCGCTGCGTAGCACGTGCAGCTGGCGGCTACCGGCAGGAAACTGGATCTGGCCAGCACTGACCTTCGGTGCGTCCTCGGTATACGACGCCGGTTCGCGGCCGCAGCCGCCCAGCAGGGCCAGCGCCAGCAAGGCCGGCAGCACGGCCTGTCGCGCCTGCGGTCGATAAGCGACGGTGGACTTCATCGGGACTCTCCTTCAGCAACGGATGTGGCCGCTTCCCAGCGCGCCAGGGCAATGGCATGGTCGGCACGCGCATCGATCAGCGCCGTCTCGAAGTCGCGCCAGCTGCGGCGCGCATCCAGCAGATCGGTCAGGCTGGCGGCGCCGCGCCGGTACGCCAGTTCGATGCCCTGCACCGCCTTGCGTGCGGCGTCGGACTGCAGTCCCTCATAGTCGCTGCGGCGCTGTGCGGCGGACTGCGCGCTGGCCTGCAGCTGGTCCAGCTCGGCGCGTGCTTCGCGCTGCAGTACCTGCAGCTCCAGCGCGGCGCTGTCACGGTCGGCTTCGGCACGCTGGATCGCGCCCCGTGCACGTGACGGGCCGCCGAGCGGAATGGTCAATGACACACCCCAGGTGACACCGCTGATGTCGGTCGGCTCGCGCTCGGCCTCCACACCCAGCTGGATGTCGCGCTGGCGCTCGCTGCGCGCCAGCGCCACGCCGGCGTCGGCCGCGGCCAGGCGCGAACGTGCCGCGCGCAGATCGGCACGCTGCTGCGGGTCGAACGCACCCGTATCCACCCTGCCTGCGGGGTCTGGCCACGGATCATCGGCGCTGAGGTCATGGCTGTCGTCGCGGCCGAGCAGCAGCCCCAGCGCATGCCGTGCATCGCGCAGATCCAGGGCCGCCTCGCGCGCCGCGTCGGCTACGGCGAGATCGTCCACCGCCAGCCGCGCGCGATCCACCGGTGCCATCGCCCCTGTCGCGACCTGCTTGTCCGCCGCCGCCATCTGCTCGGCCGAACTCTGCCGGTTGGCATCAGCAATCCGCGCCCGCTCCTGGGCGCGCTTCAGGCCGAAATAGGTTTCATGCAGCGCCACCTGCTGGCGACGCCGCGCATCGAGCATCTCCAGCCCGGCCACTTCCAGCAGCGCGTCGGCCTGGCGGATGCGCAGTGCGCGCTTGCCGCCGCGCTCCCAGGTCCAGCCCAGGCCCACGGTGCTGTCCACCCGCTTGTCCTGCCAGCGTCCGGGGCCGATACCATGCTTGGGGCTGATCTTGCTGGTGCCGATCGACAGCTCGGTGGACGGGCGTAATGCAGCCGTCTGCGCATCGCCCTGCACACCGCGCAGCTCCAGTGCCGCCGCGCGCAGGTCCGGGTTGTGTGCTTCCATTGCGCGCTGCGCTTCCTGCAGGGACAGCGCCGAAGCCGCAGGCGCGCACAGAAGCGTGGCCAGCACGGCCGCTAGACGAGAGGAGAAATTCATGCACGCCACGGTAAGGTGATGCACTTGCGCCAAACTTGCCCCAACCTTGCACGAAGCTTGCAATGCGAATCCTGCTGATCGAAGACGACGCCGCTCTGGCCGATGGACTGATCCGCGCCCTGCAGGGTGCCGGTCATCTGTGCGACCACCTCTCGCGTGGACTGCACGCGCCGGCGGCATTGGCCAGCGCACCGTATGACGTGATGGTGCTCGACCTTTCATTGCCCGATGTCGACGGCCTCGACCTGCTCTCTCGCCTGCGCAACGACGGCGTCACCCTGCCGGTGCTGATCCTGACCGCGCGCGACGGTGTGGAGGACCGCATCCTCGGCCTCGACCGGGGTGGCGACGATTATCTGGCCAAGCCATTTGCACTCGGTGAACTGGAGGCGCGCCTGCGTGCGCTGTCACGCCGGCGAAGCGACGCACCGGCAAAGAAGCGGCTGGGCCGGTTGTGCTTCGACAGCATCCGCAATGAAGTGCAGGTGGAAGGCCAGCGCATCGAACTGACCGCGCGCGAGCTGTCGCTGGTCGAGGCACTGATGCAGCATCCCGGCCGCACCGTCACCAAGCAGCGCTTGTTCGATGCGCTGTACAGCTGGGACCACGAGGCCAACCTGTCGGTGATCGAGGTGCATGTCAGCCGCCTGCGCCGCAAACTGGAACAGGCGCGCGCCGGCGTCGGCATCCGTATGCTGCGTGGGCTTGGATACCGGCTGGAGGCCGTGGGTGACTGAGCGCGTGCACAGCCTGCGTGGCCTGCTGCTCAGGCGCCTTTGGCTACCGCTGCTGGTACTGCTGCTGTGCAGCGCAGTGGGTTCATTTGCGCTGGCCCGGTTCTATGCCGGCCAGGTCTACGACCGCTGGCTGCTGGATTCGGCGATGTCGTTGTCCGAGCTGGTGACGGTGCAGGATGGTCGTGCTTCGATCGAGATCACCCCAGCCGTCTCGCGCATGTTCAGCTGGGACACCGCCGACGAAGTGCATGGCGAGGTAGTCGATGCCGAGGGTGGGCGTCTGTATGGCGACCTGCCCGAAGCCCTGCCCCGCCCGGCGACGTCCGCCAACAGTGACGACGCGGTCTACTATGATGCGCAGCTGCGTGGTCAGGCCGTGCGCATGGTCGAGGTGGTGGTCAGCGCCGGACCGGGCCATGACATCCGGCTGCGCGTGGCTGAGACGCTTCGCAAACGCCACCGGCTGGAGCGCAAGCTGCTGCTGACCAGCGTTCCCTTCCAGGCCGCGATCCTGGCACTGGCGGCGTGGCTGGCCTGGTCCGGTACAGGCGCTGCCGCTCGCCATGCCAACCTGGTTGCGCGGAAGCTGGCCAGCCCGCGGCCGGATCCGTTGGCACCGTTGGACCCCGCGCAGGAGGCACCGCGCGAACTGTGGCCGGCGGTAGAGGCCTACAACGCGCTGCTGCAGCGTCTGGACGCGATGCAGGATGCGCAGCGGCGCTTTGTCAGCAATGCCGCGCACCAGCTGCGCACACCGCTGGCAGCGATGCAGGTGGAGCTGGAGAGTTCATTGCGCCAGCACGACCCGCAGGCCCAGCAGCTGGCGCTGTCCGGCACGCTTGCCGGGCTGGCCCGCTTGCAGCATCTGGTCAACCAGCTGCTGATGCTCAGCCGCTCGGAAGATCCGCATGGCAGCGCACTGCCACTGCAACCGGTGGACCTGGCTGCGTTGGCACGCGGGGTGGTGGAGCGCTACGCCGACCGTGCGTTGGCGGCGGGCGTTGACCTGGGCTACGAGGGGCCAGACGACGGCGTGCAGGTGCAGGGCGATCCGCAGCTGCTGCGCGAAGCGTTGGGCAACCTGCTGGACAACGCGCTGCGCTACGGTGCCGTGCCCGGCGTAATCACCCTCGGCGTTCGGCAGGACGCGGGCGGCGTGCAGGTATGGGTAGACGATGACGGCGCCGGCATCGCCGAGGCCGAACGCACGCGCGTCACGGAACGCTTCTACCGGGCCAGCAGCGAGGGCGATGGCTGCGGCCTGGGGCTGGCGATCGTGGCCGAGATCGCGCAGCGGCATGGCGCGACCTTGATGATTGATACCGCCCCGATCGGCGGTGCGCGGGTGGGGTTGCGGTTCCGATGAGCGCTGTTGAACCGCCCTTGTAGAGCCGAGCCCATGCTCGGCTGCTCCTGGCACGATGCCTGAGCCGAGCATGGGCTCGGCTCTACAGGTTCCTGGTCACCCGTGAAGCGTGCCGACCAAGGTCGGCACCTACCGAGTGCGCGTCATCGGCTCATCGAATAGGGCGCCTGCGCGCCCTGCCCCGGCCAGTCCTTGTTCGGCTCGGCCTGCATGCTGAAGCGCAGCTCGCCACCGGCCAGGATCTCGTCGTGGCGCAGGAAGGTGCGCTGCAGCGGCTTGCCGTTGAGGCTCACGCTGCCCACATAGGTGTGCTTGTCATCCAGGCCATCGGCCACGATGGTGAACGTCTTGCCGTTGGGCAGGCGCATCGCGGTCTTCGGCAGGAACGGGCGGCCGAGGATGTACTCGCCCGAGCCCGGTGCCACCGGATAGAAGCCCAGCGCGGTGAACACATACCACGCCGACATCTGGCCGACATCATCGTTGCCGGCCAGGCCATCGGGGCGGTCGGCATACTGGGTGTCCATGATCTGCTTCAACCGCGCCTGGGTGCGCCACGGCTGACCTGCATACGAATACAGGTAGGCCACGTGGTGGCTGGGCTCGTTGCCGTGCGCGTACCAGCCGATCAGGCCGGTGATGTCTTCCATGTGCTCGAAGATGGACGGATCCACCTTGGCGTTGAACACCTCGTCCAGGCGCGCGAGCAGCTTGTCACTGCCACCATGTGCTGCCGCCAGGCCGGCGACGTCCTGCGGCACGTACCACGAGTACTGCCAGGCGTTGCCTTCGGTGTAGTCGGTGCCATAGCCGCTGGCGCTGGGGTCGAACGGCGTGCGGAAGCTGCCATCGCGCTTGCGCGCACGCATGAAGCCGGTGTCCTTGTCGAAGGCATTGCGCCAGTTGCCGGCACGCTTGTCGAAGATCGCCGCCACATCGGTCTTGCCCATCGCCTGCGCCATGCGCGCGATGGTCCAGTCATCGAAGGCGTACTCCAGCGTCTTGCTGGCGGCCTCGCCTTCCTCGTCGATCGGCACATAGCCCAGCTCGCGGTACTGCGCGATGCCGTCATAGGGGCCGTAGTTGGCAGTCTCGATCATCGCCTTCAGTGCCTTGTCGGCGTCGAAGCCACGAATGCCCTTCACGTAGGCATCGGCAATCACCGGCACCGCGTGGTACCCGATCATGCACCAGTCTTCCAGGCCATGGAACGACCACACCGGCAGCATGCCGTAGGGGCTGTGCTCATGGTGGGCCAGCATCGAATTGACGAAGTCGCTGTTGCGCTTCTCCGGCTGCACCAGCGTCAGCAACGGATGCAGCGCGCGGTAGGTGTCCCACAGCGAGAACGTCGAGTAGTTCGTGAAGCCATCCGCCTTGTGCACCGCATTGTCCGGGCCGCGGTACTGGCCATCGGCATCCATGAACAGCGTCGGCCCCAACAGTGTGTGGTACAGCGCGGTATAGGCGCTGCGGCGAGCATGCTCGGGTGCATCGATATCCAGCACCGACAGCGCCTGCGTCCATTCCTGTTTCGCCTGCGCACGCACGCGGTCGAAATCGAAGTCGGCCACTTCCGCGTCGAGGTTGGCAATGGCGCCGGCCTCGCTGACCGGCGAGATGGCAACCTTGACCACCAGCGGTGCGTCCAGCTTGCCGAATGCGAAGGAACCGACCAGCTGACGGCCCTCGATCTGTGCGCGCTGGGACGGATCCTTCTCGCCCGGCGGCGGGAAGCCCTTGTAGACGATGTCCTGCTCGGTGTTGTGCAGCTCATGCCCGGCCAGCGGGCGCGAGAAGCGCATCGCGAAATACAGCTGGCGGCCCGGCGCCCAGCCGCGCGTCTCGCGGAAGCCGGTCACCGTGCCGTCGGCACGCACCCGCACCCGCGACCACAACACCTTGCCCGCGTAGTCGTACATGCTGGTGCGCATGTCCAGCAGCACCTTGGCGTCGGTACCCTTGGGGAACGCATAGCGATGCACCCCCACGCGGGTACTGGTGGTCAGCTCGGCACGCACCTTGTAATCGTCCAACGTGACCGCGTAGTAGCCCGGCTCCGCTTTCTCGTCATCATGGCGGAAGCGGGAGGCATAGCCGCTGCGCGGCTTCTCGGGATCGCCACGCTCCAGGCCGGGACTGCCGGTGAACGGCATCAGCAGGATGTCGCCCAGATCGGAATGGCCAGTGCCGGAAAAATGGGTGTGCGAGAAGCCGACGATGCTGCTGTCGTCGTAGCGGTAGCCGGCCGCCCAACCGTAGGCCTTCTCGCGCGGCTGGATACGCGTGTCCGGGCTGAGCTGGACCATGCCGAACGGCACCGTCGCACCCGGATAGGTGTGGCCTTCGCCACCGGTGCCGATGAACGGGTCGACCGAGGCATAGGCCTTGTCGGCGGCAGCTCTGGCAGGCGCAGCCGAAGCCAGGCCGGAAGCGAACATCGCCGTGGCGGCGACAGCGATCAGGAGACGACGGTCCAGCGTGGGCATCGGCATTTGGATCGATTCAGGTGGTAGCCGGATGCTAGCACCGCACCTGGCACGCCGCATGCTGCAGTGCGACTGCCAGGCGCCCTACGCCCGTTCAATCTTCAATCGGGAAGCGCGCCCTGCAACGACATGAGGTCCGCGCTGTCCAGCGGCCTCACTACCCGCGCGACCTCTTCTCCATCGTGCAGCAGCACCACCGTCGGCCACAGCTTCACTTTGAACGCTCGGCCCAGGGGCCTGCCCTTGCCATCCTCGATCTTCCAGTGCGGCAGATCGTTGGCGTCGACAAAGGCCTGCAAAGCAGGCTGCGCGGCCTGGCAGTGGCCACACCAAGGCGCACCGAACTCCAGCACCTGCCAGCCAGCCTGCGCCGCCACCTCCGCAGAGGTGGGCTCGTTCGCAAGGTGATCACGCATGAACGGCATGAGCGCTACGCCGCCAGTGCCTTCTGGATGTCTTCCAGCGGCGCGTTGGTCAGATCCTTGGCAATATCCCCGAGCAATCGCGCCTGGACCTCTTTATGCAGCAGCGGACGAATGCGACCCAGCGTGGTCGGATCCGCGATCAGCACCAAGTGCGCATAGCGGTTCTTCAATGCATCCTCATTGAGCTGTTCCGCCACCTGTTTGGCGAACGTGGCCTCATTGAGCTGCGACACCGACATGTCCTTCGGCACTGCACCCGCAGGCCCCTGCCCGGACACACCCTGCTCACTGATGTCCTGCAGGCGCAGTTCGCCCTCCTGCTTCAGGGTCAACTGGTGTTCACTACCCACGTTGGTGAACACCCGTGCCGACCCACCGTCGGCTACCACGATCAGCGTTCCCTGGGGAATCGTCCGCGCCATTGCATCCTCCATCGATCCGAAAAGTGGGTGTATGCCCCACCTTATGCACGCCGATGTCACCAGAGCGCGCACAGGATGTGATCCGATCATCGCAATCTGCAATCAGCGCTAAATTTGCCAGCGCGCCTGCCGCTATGGCCTCCGTCATCGCGAGGAACTCCTGTGTACGCTGACTCACTGTTCCGCGTCTACTTTGCCTGCAGCTTGGCGATCGCCGGCTGTGCAGGTTGCATCCATCAGTTCCTGTTGGGCCAACCGCTGCTGGCATTGGCCATCATGCTCTCGGTGCTGACGATGATCGGCGCCGCGCTGGTCACGCGCCGGCTGGCGCTGCCTGGCGCACTGGCCATGGCCTGCACCGTGTTCGGATTGATGGCGAAGTCGGCCTGAAGCACCTGAACAGGCAGCCTGGAACATAGCGTGCAGGATTGTCCGCTTCGCTGCATGCTCACGCTCATGCCGTTATGATGAACGGATGATCGACACGACCCACTACGTGACGGGCGCACCTGTTACGTGGGAAGCACTGCCGACCGGCGCTTCGCTTGCCACGATGGCTCCCGCCCTGCTCTTCCACCGCCTCGCGCTGGATCCCGGCGGATGACGCCCGCAGGCTCTCGACCTGCACTCCCTACACCCCTGTGAGCTCCGGCCGCTGACTGCGCGACCGCGATGATCCCGTTGCTGCGCTTCCGCCTTCGCTGCGGTGCTTTGCCGTGCGCGGCGCTGTGCCCGCATACGTCCCCGGCCCCATGCCACTTACCGATGCCCCTGCGCCACCTGCGCCCGCATCGCCGTTTCCGAATTCCGGGACGCCCCCATCACCCCTTCCCCTATTCCACAACCTACAAGGGAGCCCCCATGCAGGACACCCCCGAGGCACATGCCCACTTCGGCTGGTTCAAACGCCGCCGCCACCTCAAGGTCGATGAGATCACCGTCGTCGACAAGCCCATGCTCAAGCGCGCCGTGGGCGCGGCCGCACTCGGCAATGCCATGGAGTGGTTCGACTTCGGTGTCTATGGCTATCTCGCCGTCACCATCGGCCAGGTGTTCTTCCCCTCCAGCAACCCCACCGCGCAGGTGATCGCCGCCTTCGCCACCTTCACCGTGGCGTTCCTGGTGCGTCCGCTCGGCGGTCTTGTGTTCGGCCCGCTCGGCGATCGTTATGGGCGCCAGAAAGTGCTGGCGTTCACCATGATCCTGATGGCGCTGGGCACGTTTGCGATCGGCCTGATTCCTTCCTACGAGCGCATCGGCATCTGGGCGCCGGTGCTGTTGCTGCTGGCGCGCGTGGTGCAGGGGTTCTCCACCGGCGGCGAATACGGCGGCGCGGCCACCTTCATCGCCGAGTATTCCACCGACCGAAACCGCGGGCTGATGGGCAGCTGGCTGGAGTTCGGCACGCTGGGCGGCTACATCGCAGGCGCCGGTACCGTGACCGCGCTGCACATGCTGCTGAGCAGCGAACAGATGCTGGACTGGGGCTGGCGCATCCCGTTCCTGGTGGCCGGCCCGCTGGGCCTGCTCGGCCTGTACATGCGCATGAAACTGGAGGAAACCCCGGCGTTCCGCGCCTTCGCCGAGGAAGCCGAGAAACGCGAGCACGACCGGCCCGGCCTGGGAGCGCTGTTCCAGGTGCACGGCCGCCAGCTGCTGGTGTGCATGGGCCTGGTGCTGGTGTTCAACGTCACCGATTACATGCTGCTGACCTATATGCCCAGCTACCTCAGCGTCACCCTGGGCTACGCCGAGAGCAAGGGGCTGCTGCTGATCATCATCGTGATGCTGGTGATGATGCCGCTGAACATCGTCGGCGGATTGTTCAGCGACAGGCTGGGCCGCCGACCGATGATCATCGGTGCCTGCATCGCCCTGCTGGTGCTGGCCATTCCGTGCCTGCTGCTGGTCGGCAGCGGCCACGACGGGCTGATCTTCCTCGGCCTGATGCTGCTGGGACTGGCACTGGTGTGCTTCACCAGCTCGATGCCGTCCACGCTGCCGGCGCTGTTCTACACCCCGGTGCGCTACAGCGCGCTGTCGATCGCGTTCAACGTGTCGGTGTCGCTGTTCGGTGGCACCACGCCACTGGTGACCGCGTGGCTGGTGGAGCGCACCGGTGATGCGCTGGTGCCGGCCTACTACCTGATGGGCGCAGCGGTGATCGGGCTGGTGACCATGCTGTTCGTGAAGGAGACCGCCGGCCTGCCGCTGCGTGGTTCACCGCCGGCCGTGGGCAGCGACAGGGAAGCGGCCGCGCTGTTGAAGAGCGATGTGCCTGTGACGGTGGACCCGACCTTGCCGCCGCTGCCGGACGTTGCCGAGCCGGAGGCGGAACGCTCCTTGTAGTGCCGAGCCCGCGCTCGGCTGCCTTTCGGGGATCGGCCGAGCATGGGCTCGGCTCTACACCCGTGCGCGCGCCCTCAATCACGCGGGGTGTCCAACTCCATCGCACGCATTACGATGGGTTTGGCCCAGTCCGGCGTGTGCAGCAGCTCGGCCACCGACACCGGGTACTGCAGTTGACCATGCGCCATCGCCAGTACCGGAAGGGGCTCGGCGCGGCCGGCGGCGTCGGCCGGCGCGCTGTTGTCGTAGACATGCAGCTCGGCCAGGTGTGGCAGCAGTTCCAGCAGGTTCTCGCGCGCCGAATCGAAGCGGGCGTGGATCTTCTCCACTGGAATGTCATGGCCGCCGGCGGCCACACGCGCTGCAACGCGGGCAATATGCAGCTCCACCGTGGCCAGGCCGCAGAACCAGATCGCAACGTGATGGTGTACGCAGGCCTCGCGCAGCAGTCGTGGGATGGTGTTACCCCCCAGCGTGGTTTCGAAGGCGAAGTCCGTGCCCTCGGCCATGGCCTGGCGCAGGCGACGGGTGCCTTCCTGCCAGGCCTCGGCGTTGGCGTCAGGCGGTGGCCAGCCGGCCTCCACCAGGCACCGGGTGAACGCATCGGGATTGAACCAGCTCAGACCCTCGGCTTCCAGCCAGGTACCCAGCAGCGAACTCTTGCCGGCGCCGTTGACGCCGGCCAGCACCAGGATCCGCCCCATCGGTCAGAGTGGACGGCCGAGGGTGACCTTGCGGCCGCGGCGGATCGGCTGGCCCAGCACCTTGCCCAGCCCCTCCCCGCGCTGCAGCCCGGCCAGCTTCTGGTCAAATTCGCTGCGCAGGCGCAGCAGCTCTTCGTTGCGCTCACCGGCATCGCCACCCGCAGCCTTGGCCAGCAGCTCCTGATAGGTACGGATGTCCACGATCACCGCTTCCGGATGATTGTGATTGGTGATGACCAGCGCCTGCTTCTCGCGCACGGTGCGCATCAGGCTCGGCCAGCCCCGGGTCTTCACCGACGAGGCCGGGGCTTTTTCAAGGCCAGGCAGATCCAGCGGCAGGGTCATGGCACGGCTCCAGACAGGGTGGATGATGACCACTATACCCAATTTGGCCAAATTGGGGATAAATCCCTTTTCACCCCGGCGCCCCAGCGCCTGGGGCGTCAGTCTGCAGCAGGCTGTCGCGCTCGCGCAGCGGAAAGCGGATCCAGGCATCCAGCCCCTGCGGGGCAAAGCGCAACTCGCCGCTGCCTGCCAGTTCATACGGAATGCGCTGCTCGATCAACGCCCGGCCCAGGCCACGCTGCTGCGGCATCTCCCAGCCCTCCACCTCGGCATGGCGCTCGCACCAGTGCAGGCCCAGCCATGGCTGCCCGTCCTGCACCTGCAACTGCCAGCAGACCTCGATCCGGCCGTCCTCGCGGGTCAATGCGCCATGCCGGAGTGCATTGGCGACCAGCTCATGGATGGCCAGCGACAGCACTTCAGCCGCCTTCGGTGGCAACAGCACGTCCTCACCCCGCAGCTGATAGACGGCATCCGCCGGTGCCTGTGCCACGATTTCCTGGTCGAGCATGCCGCGCAGGCAGACCCCTGCATTGGCGCCGCGGGTCAGCAGGCTCTGCGTGCGTGCCAGGGACATCAGCCGTCCGCACAGGCGCGCGGCATACTCGTCCACGCTGCCGACAGTCGTACGCGTGCGCCAGGCAATGGCGTGGATGGTGGACATGATGTTGCGAACGCGATGCTGCAGTTCGGCCAGCAGTACCGCCTGGCGCTCGGTCGCACGCTTGAGGTCGTCGATATCCACCGCAATGGCGAACACCCCGGTCACCTCGCCCTCGGCATCGCGCAGCGGCGCAGCGGCGACGCGGGTCCAGCGGGCGCGCCCATCGTCATGGATGAACTGGAATTCGAGGCCAGGGACTACCGTCTCCCCCCGCAGGGCGCGGGCAATGGCGAAATCGTGGGGTTCGATGCGCGAGCCGTCCGGATGCGTGCCCTGCCAGCGGTAGTGGTTCGGGCGATCGGTGGAGGGCACCTTGCCGGTGGGAAGATAGGTCCGCATCCGGTCGTTGGACAGCTGCAGGCGGCCGTCGGCGTCGACTATGCAGACACCCACCGGCAGCACCTTGAAGGCCAGCGCCAAGCGGTGGTCACTCTCGCGGCGCTTCTGCTCCTCACGCTCGCGGGCCGCCTGCGCGACATGCGCGGCCGTTGTCTCGAACATGGTCACCAGCACGCCGTTGATGCAATCCTCTTCTCCACGGATCGGGCTGTAGGTGATGGTGAACCAGACATCCTCCAACCGTCCCCGCCGCGCCAGCGGATAGAGCTTGTCCTCATAGGTGATGGTCTCGCCCTGCCACACTCGCTGGTAGATAGGGCCGTTGATGTGCCAGACCTCGGGCCAGCATTCACGGGTCGGCTGGCCGAGTCCGCCGGGATGCTTGTCGGCCAGGATCTCGGCATAGCCATCGTTGTAGAGCTGCACCAGCTGCTCGCCCCACAGCACGATCATCGGGAAACCATGGGCCAGCATCAGGTCGACGGTGGCGCGCAGGTGCGGCGGCCATCGGTCGATCGCACCCAGTGGCGTGGCTGACCAGTCGTGGCGGGCAATGCGGGCGGCCATGCCATCGTGGCGCGCATGCAGGTGCGGAGCAGGTGGCACCCCGCCACGCAGCTTGGCGGCGTGGATGCCTTCAGGACGGCGCGACATGCCGCGCAATCAGGCGATGACCGCAGAGACCTGCGGCGCCGCCGCCAGCCCGGCCAGCTGCTGCACCAGGGTTTCGATGTGATAAGGCTTGGTACAGCGCGGCGCGCTGGCGAAGCGGCTGGGCAGGTTGTCGTCGTAACCGGAGGTCAGCAGGAAGGGCGTGCCCGCAGCGGCCAGCCGATCGGCCAGCGGATAGACCTGCTCACCGCCCAGGTTGATGTCCAGCAATGCCACATCGATGGGGTGGGTATCGACCAGCTGCCCCAGCGCCTGCAGGTCACCGGCAGGCCCCACCACCTGAGCGCCTTTCAGCTCCAGATAGTCGACCAGGAACATCGCGATGGCGAATTCATCCTCCGCCACCAGTACACGCAGCCCTTTCAGGCCCTCTGGTTTGTTGACCGCTTCCAGCACGACCGGCGCTCCTCGATACACGCGGCCCACCTCTGCCGCAACGCCCGCAGGATGCGCGAACCGGGCTACAAGAGCGCGTGATGATGGATGAAGATCGCGGCCACGGCGCGTTCACCGCGGCATTGCAGCGGTGCGCTCAGAAGGCCCGTTCCCACTTCAGGCTGAGCAGGCTGCGGTCATGGCTGTACAGCCAGCCGACGTTGCTGTCGATGCGCGCGTAGCGCAGGCTCAGGCTGGGCACCAGCCCGGCCACGGCCAGGCGCTCGCTGCGGACGATGGCGATCAGGTTCTGTTCGTCGTCCTGCCTGCGAGCCTCCAGCAACGGACTCCAGGCGTCGTAGTCGCGGTGGCGCAGCGACACGAATACGGTGGCGGTGGTGCCCGTCCACTGGCGCGCCGCCCCCAGGCGCAGGCCATGCTGGCGGTAACCGTTGGCCGGGTCGGCGGCGCTGCTGCCGGTGACATCCAGCCCGGCGAAGACCGTCCAGCGCGGGTTGAGCGCGCGGAACCAGGTGGCATACGCCGATGCCAGCTCGCCGTCGTAGTTGCTGGCCAGGCCCTGCTGGCGATAGCGCTGGCGCTTCCAGTCGGCCTCCAGCTTGAGCAGGCTGCGCGCGTCCAGGGCGTACTGCCATTCCGCGTGCACGCCACTGCCGCCCTGCAGCGCCTGGTTACCCAGGCCCTGGTAGTCATGGCTGGGGGCGAGCAGCACGGTCTGCCGCGCGCTGCGCCAGCTGTAACCCACCTGTACGTTGGCATTGAGCTCGTTGTACGCACTGTGCCCGCGCCATGTCTGACCAAAGGCGAGACCGCGCACGTACAGCCCATGATGCCCGCTGAGCACCCAGCGCCGTTCCAGGCTGGCGTCGTAGTCAAGACCCGGCGCGCGCTGGGCGTCGGGCAGTTTCCGTTCGATGATGCAGGCGTCGCCCGTGCCGAACAGGCAGGTGCGGCTGGCCGAGCTGCGGTTGATGTTGTCACTCCATGCCGGGCCGGCGGACAGCGCGCCTTTCCAGCGCTGGCGCGCGTGCAGGGCACTGAGGTAACCGTCCACGCGCGCGCGGACGCCGGCCGTGGCCGGATCATCGGCATCGATGCCCGCAGCGATGGCCATGAACAGCGCGGCCGCATCGCGATCGCGCTGGTCTTCCGCATAGACACGTGCCAGCTCGAGGCGGGCCGGCAGGAAATCCGGCTGCGCCGTCAGCAGCGCTTCGTACTCCATCGCCGCGCGACGATGGTCGCCGGCCACCCGTGCCAGCGCTCCCTGCGCATGGTGGCGCAGCAGGGGGTCATGCCCCGGCAATTCGATGTACTCCTCGAGGAACGCAGCGGCAGCCTGCCATTGCTGATGCTGCAGTGACAGGTAGAGAGCCTGGCCAAGATCATCGACGGTGCGCTCCACGCGCAGCGCCTGGCCGTCGATGGTGATGGTCGGCCGCTCCGACTCTGCCTGCTGCAGGCGCTGCTGGTCCTGCCGCTGGTGGCGCAGCTCAGTGCCCTGTTCAAGCACGCGACGAAGATCGTCCTGCTGGGCGCGCACGTCGGCGGCGGCCAGCAGCAGGACGAGAGGGAAGATTGGGGGGCGCATGGTCGATCCGTGGTGGGGCGTACACCGGGCCGAAACAGGGACTGGCGGATCGCGGCTTGTCCCTGCCCTGCCCCGTCAGGGGCGTGGCGATCAGTTCTTGCTGCCGCCGAAAGCGGTGTCGTACTGGCTGTTGCCGGTGAACGTGGCGATACCGGCCAGGGTGGCCGCGTTGGCACCGAAGAACTGGCCCTGGGTGGTGCCGGTGACCGAGCCGTTGGCGGTGGCGGTGCCGGCGAACGAGGCGTTGGCGCTGTTGATGTTGGCGTTGACGTTGATCGACAGGCCGCCACCGCTCAGGCCACCGAGCAGGCTGCCATTGCCGAAGTTGGCGCGGAAGGTGCCCGACAGCAGGTTGCTGCCATTGAACTTGTTCAGGCCTGCCACGCTGTAGGTGGCCACGCCGGCCGGCAGCGTGGTGCCGGCACGGTCACCGACGAAATAGACCTGGCGGTTGTTGAAGCCACCGGCGGCGCCATCCTTGGACCACTCGCCGAACCACACATCGCCGCTGCCGACCTTGACGAAGTTGAAGTGGCCCATACCCGAGTGGCTGCCCGGCGCGCCGGTGATCGGCATGGCCAGGGTGCGCACGGTGGTGCCGTTGACCGTGGTCGGCACCGAGTATGCCGACAGGCCCTGGAAGTCGACACGGCGGGCGCCGGAGACGGTGCCGACGCCGATGCCGGCCTTGCCAGCCTGGTGCGGGCCACCGTTGACCTGCGATTCACCGACGGCGACGTACAGCTCGGCATCGGTCACCGGGCTGGCTGCGCCCACGATATCGGCTGCCTGCGCGGCACCGGCCAGGGCGAAGGTTGCCGCAACGGCGAGAACCGAACGGGAGATCATCTTCATGGTATTGCTCCTTGGGTTGATGGAACTACGGGTGCAACGCGTGAAACGGATACATCAGAAGCGCGCGGTGACGCCGAGCTTGATCGTGCGGCCCGGCGCCGGCAGCGTGGAGCGCGTGGCTGGGTCGACGTAGTAGCGGTTGCCGAGGTTGCTGCCGACCAGCTCGACGCTGGCGTGCTCGTTGAAGCGCCAGCGCGCATAGGCGTCGACGGTGGTGATGTTGCCCCAGGTGAACGGCACGTTCTGCCACAGCAGGCTGCTGCCACCGGCCAGCAGCCGGTCGCGGTACGCCTGCAGATCGGGGTTCCCGTGGCGCTGGTAGTGGACGATGCGGCTGCCCAGTTCCAACTGCTCATCGAACAGGCGCGTGCCCAGCGACAGGTTCACCGACAGCTTCGGAATCGCCTGGGTCAGCAGGTAACCACTGACGAAGCCGTCCTGCACGCAGTTCGGGACCAGGCCACGATTGGCGTCCAGCAGCACCGCCGTACTTTCGTCGCACACTTCGTTTTCCAGCGTGCGGGCGATGCCCAGTTCAGTGAAGAAGCGCCGGTTGTCGAAGCGCGCCTGCAGCTCGATGCCGCGAATGGTCTGCTTGTCGATGTTGTCGAACAGGAAATACGCATCACGCTCGATCACATTGCGGGTCTTGTGCACGTAATAGGCCAGCTTGACATCGGCATCGGCGGTGTTGCCGAACAGGCCGGAAAGGTTGTGCACGTAGCCCAGTTCGTAGTTGTAGGCGTGTTCCGGCTTGAGCGCATACAGCGGGTTGAGGCTGCTGGAGAAGGCGATGGTGCTTTCGAACATGCTCGGGAAGCGCACCGCCTCGCTGTAGCGCAGGTAGACGCGTGCGGCCGGCGACAGGTTCACCGTGGCCGAGAAACTGGGAAGCCAGGCATGGTCACGACGGCGCTCATTGCGTCCATCCACCGGTCGCGACTGCAGGGTGCTGCCGATGCTGCAGACCAGGTCGCTGCCCGCATAGAGCGGCAGCGCACCGGGAATCGCCGCCACTTGACCATTGAGGCAGGGGTTGGTGGCACGGCTGTAATTGCCGCTGGCATCAGGCTGCCAGGCGGTGCGGTGTTCCACCGCCTGCGGCGTCTCGTAGTACGCCAGCAGGCCATGCAACGCATCGTCGATCACCGAACCCATGCCGATGCTCTCCCAGAACTCACGTTCGGCCTCGAGCGCGTCGATCTCCGCCTGCAGACTGGCCGGCCGCTCGGGCAGCTCGTTGGTCCGGTAGGTCGCCTCCTTGCTGCCCACGCCCTTCGTCAGCAGCTCCTGATGCGCCTGCAGGAAGTCGTCGAACGCCCAGTAGCGGCTGTAGCGCACGCCGGCGTTGAGGGTGAGGAACTCGAACGGGCGCCACTCCAGATCGAGGTAGCCTTCACCCTCCTGGCGGCGCCCGGCACGCGGGTACATGCGCCAACCATCAGAAGGACCGAAGTACGGGTCACGCGAACCGAGCTTTTCGTACTGCCAGTTGCCGCCCACGGTCAGGTCGAGGGTGGAATGCAGGGCGAAACGGTTGCTCAGAATCAGGCCGGTGCGGTCATTGCGCGCATTGGCCAGCGCGGTGTTGCGCAGGATCGGGCTGACGCCCGGGTTCCACGCCGGGTTTCCCGGCGCGAAGTTGGGAAAGCCGCCTGCCGTGTAGGTATCGCTGTCCGTCTCGGTGCGCCACAGGTTGGCGTACAGATCCAGCCAGTGGCTGCCGGCCGGCTGGAAGCGGTACTCCAGGTTCCAGGCATCGGACGCAACCCGGCTGAGTGGCCACTGGATGCGCCCATAGTCCGGTGCCGACAGGATGCGCGACGGCATGATCTCGCCGTAGTGCGACAGCGTTCGCCGCCAGGTCGCCTTCAACTGCTGGTCATCGTTGATCTGCCAGCTGCCCTTGATCAGCCAGGACTCCTGTTCGCTGGAAGTATTGGGCACTTCATCGCCGGGCTTGAAGTAGCGCGCCAGCGTGGTGATGTAGTCGATGCCCTGGTACTCGAACTGCTCGCGCCGGTCCTGTTCGTAGTAGGCGCTACCGTTGGACCCGGAGAAGTAGTTGCCGCGCTTGCGCCAGGCGTAGGCGGCCATCAGGTCGACGTTGCCGCCACGCACGCCCAGCGCCAGGCGCCAGGCCTGGTCCTCGCCATCGAAGGGGTTGTTGCCACTGCGCGACTTCACCGGCACCACCAGGGTGCGGTCGTCGTAGGGTGAGTTCGGCGAGCCCTGCGGGAAACCCGGCACGGTGCGGTAATCCTCGCCGGTGTGCAGCCGCGGCAGGCGCGGCGCCACCGCATTGCTGCTGCCTTCGATCTTCAGCTCCCCGCCGAAGCGCTCGCCGGCAGCGACGACGTCATCGACGTCGATGGTCTTGATCACCAGCGCGCCACCGATCCCGCTGTGCACATCGCGCACCAGCCCTGGCCCCTTGATGACCTGGATGCCACCAATCAGGTTGGGATCGATGTAGTTGCGGTTGCTGACGCCGTTGTAGCCACGCCAGACCGTGAGCGCCTGTTCGCCGCCGTCGACGCTGACCGGCACCCGCCCTGGCCCCTGGATGCCACGGATGTTGACGTCCAGCGCGCCACTGTTGCGCGCATCGCCACTGAACACACCGACCAGATCCTTGACCACGTCGGCCGGATTGGAGCCACGGTAACGCTCCACCCGGTCGCGCCCCGAATACGCCGTGGTCAGGTCCAGCGCGAACACATCATCGTAGCCGCGTCGATCACGCGCCTCGCCCCCTTCCGACTGAAGGCGACCGGCCACGTCCAGTGTTTCGGTCACCCGCACCCCTTCCCCCTCCCCCGCCTCCGCTGCGGCCCGCAGGCTCCAGGTACCGTCCATGCCGCGCTGCGCACGCACGCCGCTGCCGCGCAGCAGCTGCTGCAGGGCCTGCATCTGGCTGTACTCACCACGCACTGCACTGGAGCGGCGGCCCTCCACCAGGTCACTGCGGAACACCACCTGCACATCGGCCTGGCGGCCAAAGGCACGCACGGCATCGGCCAAGGGCTGTTCCGGAATGGTGTACTGGCGCACCGGCGCGATGATCGCCGGTTGCGCCTGCCCGGCCGGCGCCCAGGCCAGCGGCAGCAATGCGGTGGAAACAGCCAGGGCCAGAGCGGTGGCGCGACGATGACAGGCGGATGCCGTGGACGGCATGGACGGGAACTCCTCAAGCGCGGCGGAACCACGGGCACATCCGGTGCCGGTGGCATGTCTGGCTTGAGGAGAAACGGTGTTTCGCTCTGGCTATACCTCTATAGACAGCAGGGCACAGCGAGTGCCCACGGTTCTTTCATGCTTTTTTTCATGTGGCGCGCTGTGCGCCGCGCCGCAGGCACCTCACCACACCACCAGCGCTCCGCCGGGCAAGCGCTGCACACGCAATCCTGCCTGGGCGACCACCGCATTGATGGCAGTCTCCGGTTGCTGCAGGTGGAACAGGCCACTGACCCGCACGCTCGCGCCCTGCCCGCCCAGTACCCAGACCGGAGCACGACGGTAGCGCGCCAGATCGGCAATGGCCTGCGCGGCGGGCTGATCGTCGATCACTACCTCGCCACGCCGCCACGGCGCGATGGTCGCGGTATCTTCCAGCTGCACCGGCTGCAGCCAGCGACCGTCACGGAATACACGTGCCTGCCCGGCATGCAGGCGCTGCACGCTGCCATCGCCCGGGCGCACATCGACCATGCCCTCGCTGACCTGGGTCGCGACCGTGGTGTCCTGCATCGACACGCTGAAGGCAGTGCCGATGTCACGGACCAGGCCGCCCGCCGCCTCCACCTGGAACGGGCGCGCCTCGTGCGCTACCTGGAACCAGGCCTGGCCGCGCAGCAGGCGAAGGTGGCGCTGCTGGCCATCGAATTCAATCGCCAGTGCGGTGCCGGCGTCGAGTACCGCCGTGCTGCCGTCGTCCAACTGCACAACGCGCGGTGCATCGCTGCTGCGCAGGTCACTGCGTGCCAGCAGCAGCGCGTGTGGCGCAGCGGCAACCATCAGCACCACTGCGGCAGCACTGGCCAGCAGCCACGTCAGGCGGCGGCGCGGTGCGATGGGGCGCAACCCTTGGCGATCAGCCGTCAACCCGGGCAGCGCGGCCAGCACCTCGGGCCCGGCGGCATCCAGGCCCTGCCAGAAGGCCTGCTGCTGGCGCCAGGCCAGCGCATGGCGGGGATCGGCCTGCAGCCAGCGCTGCAGACTGCGTTGCTGGCGTTCCGGCAGCGGGCCTGCACTGCACCGTATCACCCAGCGCAACGCCTGGCTGGCCTGACGCGGCGAGGGTTCGGACGTGGTCATGGTTGTGGCCTGCCGCACCGCGAACGGGTGCGCCTTCCTGTTGTGACAACGGCGGGCGCGATCTGCCCACGGCAATCGCAGCTCATCGATGCATTCCCTGCTGGTGCTGCTGGATCAACAGCGCCGCGCGCAGCACATGCTTGCCGACCAGGCTCTTGGAAATACCCAGCCGGGCGGCGATCTCGCGCTCGCTCAGGCCCAGATACCGGTTGAGCACGAAGCATTCGCGTACCTGCGCTGGCAGCGCAAGGATGGTCCGGGTGATCTCGCGCAGTTGTGCCTGGTCCAGCGCCTGGGCCTCGCCGTCGTGGCCCGCCTCGGCCATGTCGGTGGCGTACTCGGCCATGGCACGGCGTTCGCGGGCGTCGGACTGGCTGCGGTTGAGCGCGTGGTGGTAGGCCATCCGGTACAGATAGCCGCGCGGCTCGAGGATGGGCGGATCGCCGGGCACGCTACTGGCCTTCAGGTACAGGTTCTGCAGGGTGTCCTCGGTACTGGCCGGGTCGAGATAGCGCGCGATGAAGCGAGACAACGCACGGCGCTCGCGGATCAGCAGCTCGACCAGCGCCAGGGCATTGGGAGACATAGGTGCCAAGGCCGGACCGGGGAATGATGGGCGTGATGGCGACGGTCCGGACGTGGATTGTGGGCTGCGCGGCCGCAGGCGGCAAGCAGAGGCCCCGACATCATCCACGCATGGTGTGGATGGAAGACCTAGGGTTCCTCCAGCGCCTCGAAGCGCTCGGCGAGGTAATCGATCAGCGCACGCACTGCAGGCAACAGGCCGCGTCGCGATGGAAACACCGCGTGCACGATGCCATGCTTTGGCACCCACTCGGGCAGCACCGGCACCAGCGCACCGCTGGCCAGTTCGCCGCTGATCATCATCCGCGGCAGCATCAGCAGGCCCACCCCGGCCACCGCGGCGGTGCGCAGCGCGATCATGTCATCGCTGACCAGCCGCGGGCGATGGTGCACGCTGGCCTGCACGTCCTCCGGCCCGGTGTACTCCCAGACATGCTGCTGGCTGGGCGATGCCAGATCCACGGTCGGCATCATCGCCAGGTCGGCCGGCACCCGCGGCGTGCCCAGCCGCTGCAGCAGCGCCGGGCTGGCACTGGTGCACCAGACCCGGCGCGCCAGCACGCGTACCACCAGGTCACTGTCCTCCAGCGGCGGCGGCCGCACCCGGATCGCCACGTCCATGCCTTCGCCCACCACATCCACGCGCCGGTTGGTGGCCTCCAGCTGCACCGTCACCTGCGGGTACAGAGCCAGGAAATCAGCCAGCATCGCGCCGACGCGAGCATGCAGGATCGCGATCGGGCACGCCAGGCGGATGGTGCCGCGCGGCTCGGCGCGTGACATCGCAATCGCTTCTTCGGCCGCTTCGGCCTCGACCAGCATGGCCTTGCAATGGCGGTAGTAGTCCTGGCCGACCTCGGTGACCGAGAAGCGCCGGGTCGAGCGCTGGATCAGGCGCACGCCCAACCGTTCCTCCAGCAGCGCGATGCGCCGGCTCAGTTTCGACTTCGGCATGGCCAGTGCCCGGCCGGCCTGCGAGAAGCCGCCGTGCTCGACCACCATGGCGAAGTAGAACAGGTCGTTGAGGTCGCAACGGCGGATATCAGCGATGAACACGGGGCGATCTCCTGTGGCGCAAGGCGCGCACCCATTGTTCACCAGATAGGACTATGACGGCAAATATTGGCGTCTACCGGCCTAATTGTCGCGGCGATATCGTCTCCTGCAACGAAGAACAGCGGCCGGTAGCCCCGGCCAGGAGATCGCCATGAAGCGTGTCACCGGTACCTACAGCGCCCCGCGCCCGCACTGGGTGGGCGACGGATTCCCCGCCCGCTCGATGTTTTCCTACAACACCCACGGCCAGCACCTGAGCCCGTTCCTGCTGCTGGACTACGCCGGCCCTTATACCTTCGCCCCCAGCGATACCCCGCGCGGGGTCGGCCAGCATCCGCATCGCGGTTTCGAGACCGTCACCATCGTCTATGAGGGCGAGGTCACCCACCGCGATTCAACCGGCGCCGGCGGCACCATCGGCCCGGGTGACGTGCAGTGGATGACCGCTGCCTCCGGCATCCTCCACGAGGAGTTCCACACACCCGAGTTCAGCAAGCGGGGCGGCACGCTGGACATGGTCCAGCTGTGGGTGAACCTGCCGGCGCAGGACAAGATGGGTGCACCGGGCTACCAGACCCTGCTCGACGCACAGATCCCCTTGGTTGAATTGCCTGAAGGTGCCGGGCGCGTGCGTGTCATCGCCGGCCGCTTCGACGGTCATGCCGGCCCGGCCCGCACCCACACGCCGATGGATGTCTGGGACATCCGCCTGCGGCAGGGCCACCACGCCGAACTGCCGGTCGCCGATGGCCGCACGCTGGCGCTGGTGGTGCTGAAGGGCTCGGTGCGGATCAACGGCGGCCAGCCGGTCGGCGAGGCGCAGCTGGTCACCTTCGACCGCAGCGGCGAGGACGTGTTCGTCGACGCCGACAGCGACGCCACCGTGCTGCTGCTCAGCGGTGAACCGATCGACGAGCCGGTGGTGGGCTATGGCCCGTTCGTGATGAACAGCCAGGCCGAGATCGCGCAGGCGGTCAACGACTTCAACAGCGGCCGCTTCGGCCAGATCGCGCACTGATCGTTTCAATGCGGCGGGTATTGGCCCGCCGCACCTTCCGGGCCATCGCCCACCTTCTCCAGGAGACTGACCATGAGTACCCCCGCCAACTTCAACGGTGCCCGCCCGGTGATCGATCCGGACAACGCCGCGATGCTGCTGATCGACCATCAGAGCGGCCTGTTCCAGACCATCGGTGACATGCCGTTCACCAGCGTGCGCGCCCACGCCACCGCGCTGGCGAAGATGGCCACGCTGGCAAAGATGCCGGTGATCACCACCGCCTCTGTTCCGCAGGGCCCGAATGGCCCGCTGATCCCGGAGATCCACGACGCGGCCCCGCACGCCCAGTACGTGGCGCGCAAGGGTGAGATCAACGCCTGGGACAACCCGGAATTCGTTGCCGCGGTGAAGGCCACCGGCCGCAAGCAGCTGATCATCGCCGGCACCATCACCAGCGTGTGCATGGCCTTCCCGTCAATCGCCGCCGTTGCCGATGGCTACCAGGTGTTCGCAGTCATCGACGCGTCCGGTACCTACTCGAAGATGGCCGAAGAGATCACCCTGGCCCGCGTGGTCCAGGCCGGTGTTGTGCCGATGGACACCGCTGCGGTGGCCTCGGAGATCCAACGCACCTGGAACCGCGACGATGCCCAGCAGTGGGCCGAGGTCTACACGAAGATCTTCCCGAACTACCAGCTGCTGATCGAAAGCTACCTGAAGGCACAGGACGTGCAGAAGAACCACGAACAGCTGGATTCGCAGCGCAGCTGACGCCGTGCGGGGCGGTGCGCCACAGTGCCGCCGCCCTGCTTTGTCCTTCCTTTTTCCATCCTGCACCGGAGGCGATCATGCGTTGGCCAGTTTCCCCTGTAGCAGGCATCGCGGCGCGTTCGATGGGCGCGCTTGCCGCCCTGTTCGCCGCTGCGGCCGGCGCGAAAGAGATCGTGCCGTCACCACCCGCCATCGATCCGTGGCGCTACAGCGAAGACTACCGCTACCTGCAGGATCCGGCCTTCCGTTCCGGCGCCTGGTGGGAGAAGGGAAAATGGCTGCCGTTCGGTGCATCCGGCAGCCTGACCGTCGGCGCCGAGCTGCGTGCGCGCTACGAGCACTACACCAGTAATGAGTTCGGGCACGCACCTGTCAAGCGCGACGGCAGTGCGCTCTATCGTGCGCTGCCGTATGCCGATCTGAAGCTCAACGAGCATGCCAGGGTTTTCACCCAGCTCAACCTGACCCATGCCCGTCGCGACGACAGCACCATCGGCCCGGTGGACGATACCGGCGCCGAGGTCCTGCAGGGCTTCGTCGATCTTTCGCTGCCCTCGCGCGACGCAGGTGCGACCTTGCGCGTGGGCCGGCAGGTACTGGCCTACGGCAGCGAGCGCCTGGTTTCGGTGCGCTATGGACCCAATGTCCTGCGCGCATTCGATGGTGGCCTGCTCGCGTGGCGGACGTCGCACTCCCGTACCGAAGCCTTCCTGCTGCGCCCGGTACGCAATGCCATGGGTTCCTTCAATGACCGTGGTGATCCGCAGCGGCGCGTGTGGGGCGTGTACACCACCTTCCAGGACCCCGGAAACCACCGCGATACCGGCCTGGATCTCTACTACCTGGGCCTGTCCAGCGATCGCGCCCGCTACGATCAGGGAGAAGGTGCCGAAACCCGCAATACGCTGGGCAGCCGCTGGTCGGGTCGTCGCAACGGATGGAGCTGGGACCTGGAGGGATTCTTCCAGTACGGCAGTTTCGCCGGCGCGCCGGTACGTGCGTGGTCGGTCGCCAGCGATGTGCGCCATCGCTTCGATGCGTGGCCGCTCTCGCCACGGCTCGGCCTGAAGGCCAACATCATCAGCGGCGACCGTGACCCCGACGATCGCGCGTTGCAGACCTTCAACATGATGTTCCCGAAGGGCAAGTACTTCGGCGAAAGCGGCCAGGTCGGCCCGAGCAACCTGATCAACCTGCACCCCTCGCTGGAACTGGATCTGGCTGGTGGCTGGTCATTGGCCAGCGCAGTCGTCTTCTACTGGCGGCAGAGCGGGCGCGACGGCGTGTATGGCGTTGCCGGAAACCTGCTGCGGCCGGCGGGCAACAGCCGCGCCCGGTACATAGGCACGCAGGCGGATCTGGTGCTGGGGCGCGAGATCTCCCGCCAGCTCAGCGTCGAAGCGGCCTATTCGATCTTCAGGCCGGGTCGCTTCATCCGGGACACCGGGCGCGCCGACACCGTCCATTTCATCGGCCTTGAGGCGCTCTGGCGCTACTGAGGCCGCGACGCCCCAACAACCCGCCGATGGCGTATCCACATCACCGGGGGAAGCGCTGGATGCCTCCGCCACCCCGGCGCCCCGCGGCGATTGCCCCTCCCCCCAGAGCGAGACACTTCCATGCGCGTACTGCTCCTCCTCTTCATGCTTGTGCTGCCAACCGTGGCGGCAGCGGCCGAGCCGGCCGACCTGGTGCTGCGCAATGGCCTGCTGTTGACCCAGGACAGCACTACGCCACGTGCCAGCGCGCTTGCCATCCGCGGCGAGCGAATCCTGGCGGTCGGCAGTGACCGCGCCATGCAACGTCATATCGGCCCCAGCACCCGGGTCATCGACCTGCAACGGCGCACCGTCGTTCCGGGCCTGATCGACACGCACATCCACGCAATCCGTGGCGGCCAGACGTTCACCTTCGAAACCTACTGGTTCGACGCTCCCACGCTGTCCGAGGCGCTGCAGCGGCTGCAGCGGGATGCCCAGCGCAAGCCTGACGGGCAATGGGCCGCCGTGGTCGGTGCGTGGCATCCCGAACAGTTCGCGGAGGGCCGGGCTCCGACCCGCGCCGAGCTCGATGCCGCCCTGCCGGACAGGCCGGTCTACGTGCAGCATCTGTACGACTACGCCCTGCTCAATCGTGCCGGCATCGCAGCGCTGGATCTGCAGGGCGAGCAGCCCCGCCTGCCCCCGGGCATCATCGTCGAGCGCGACAATGACGGACAGGCCACCGGCCGCCTGTCCGGTGGCATCGGTCCATTCAATGCACTGTTCGCGCAGATCAGTGCCAGCACCGATCACGAAGAGAGCCTGCGGACCTTCTTCGCTGCCCTCAACGCGCAGGGCGTGACCGGTTTCATCGATCCGTCCGCCGGCCCACCATCGTCCTACGAACCCCTGTTCAAGCTACGCGACCAGGGCGGGCTGACGCTGCGCGCCGGCTACCGCATTCCGGCCGGCAGCCACGGTGATGAAGCCGAGTGGTTCCGCAATGTGATGGCGTTCCGTCCGAACCGGCACGACGATGGCGACATCGCCTTCCTCGGCCTGGGTGAGAACCTGGTCACCGCCATGAACGACGGCGTCCTGATGGGGCCTGGTTTCGATCCGCCGGCCGAGGCCCGGCAGGAGCTGATCGAGGTCGCCCGGCTGGCCGCGGAGCGGCGCATCCCGCTGGAGATCCACGCATATACCGATGATGCCGCCGATGCCATCCTGGACGCCTTCGAGGTGGTGGCGCGCGATCATGACCTGCGGCCGCTGCGCTGGGCCATCGCGCACCTGAACACCGGGTCACAGCGGACGTTGCAGCGCATGGCCCGGCTCGGGCTGGCCTACAGCGTACAGATGGGACCGTACTTTGAAACCACCGCGATCCATGCCGCCAACACGGCACAGGTTGCGGCGTCCAGCGCCCCGGTGCGGGCCGCGATGGCGCTCGGCATTCCGGTGGCGGGTGGCACCGACTCCACTCGCATCGGCGTGGCAGGCGTCTGGCAGGCCATCCAGTACCACGTTGACGGCCAGCCACTGGCAGGCGTGCGCCGCAGCGAGGACAACCTCATCACCCGCGATGCGGCACTGCGCCTGTTCACCCGCAATGCGGCCTGGCTGTCGTTTGCCGAAGACGAGCGCGGCTCTCTCACTGCGGGAAAGCTGGCTGATCTGGCTGTGCTCGACCAACCCTACCTGACCATGCCGGCCCGTCGCATCCACTCGCTGCGCTCGCTGCTCACCCTGGTCGGCGGGCGCATCGTGCACGATAGCGGCGCCCTGGACGCCGAATAGCCGCGTCCCCTGCCCTGCCATCCTGCCCCTGCCCGCCCCCGGGCACTCCCCCGCGGCCTCGCGCCGCTCCTGCAATGGAGACCCACCATGTCCAGTGAACCGATCCGCGACCCGGCCAGCGATCATCTGCTGACCCCGCAGAATTCCGCCTTCATCATCATCGACTACCAGCCGGTGCAGGTGAACTCCATCGCCTCGATGGACCGCCAGTTGCTGGTCAACAACATTGTCGGCACCGCCAAGGCCGCAGTGGCTTACGGTCTGCCGATCGTGCATTCGACGGTCAACGTCAAGACCGGCCTGAACAAGCCGCCGATTCCACAGCTGCGCAAGGTGCTGGGCGACTACCCCACCTACGATCGCACCACCATCAATTCCTGGGAGGACGTCGAGTTCCGCAAGGCGGTGGAAGCCACCGGACGCCGCAAGCTGATCATGACCGCGCTGTGGACCGAGGCCTGCCTGACCTTCCCGGCCTTGGACGCGTTGAAGGAAGGCTATGAGGTGTATGTGGTGGTCGACGCCGTCGGCGGTACCTCGCTGGCCGCGCACGATGCGGCGCTGCGCCGCATCGAACAGGCCGGTGGCCAGCTGATCAGCGTGCCGCAGCTGTTCTGCGAACTGCAGCGCGACTGGGCCCGTTCGGAAACGGTGCCGGCCTTCATGAACCTCTTCATTGAAACCGGTGGTACGGCAGGCATCCAGTTCTCGTACGATCGTACCGAGTGATTGCGTGGCGGCGCCGGTCCTGGCTGGCGCCGCCTTTTGGGGAGCCGTCGAGCATGGCTCGACGCTACAGTGGGTTTGGTCGAGCGTGGCTCGACGCCATGGATAGATGGAGAACGTGATGGCCTACGCACGCATTGTTTCGACCGCCGACAACTACCTGCACCACATCAGCAACGGCACATTCGATGTGGATGCGGACGAGCCTGCCTCGCTAGGCGGCCAGGGCAAGGGCTTCGCACCGTTCGACCTGTACCTGGCCTCGCTGGCGGCGTGCACCGCCATCACCCTGCGCATGTATGCGCAGCGCAAGGGCTGGGAATTGGGCGAGTTCCATGCCGAGCTGCGCTCGGAACGTGACGCGGATGGACGCTTCCACGTGCACCGCGTGCTGCATGCCAGCGCCGCGCTGAGCGATGCGCAGTGGCAGCGGTTGCTGGAGGTGGTGGAAAAGACCCCGGTGACCCTGGTGATGCGCGAAGGTGCACGCATCACCAGTGAGCGTGGGGCCGCA
>NZ_JAOBZT010000051.1:0-31775 GCF_029839005.1 Stenotrophomonas sp. GD03958
ACGTGGCCTCTGCGGGTGCAGGGCGCAGCCCTGCCACCAAACACCCCCACCCTCACTTCACTGAATCGAAAACCGGTTTCGGCACGGCACTTGCACTGGCTACAGCAGACAACCCCATCCCTGTTTCTGGAACCGTTGCAGATGTCCCACTCCGTCACTTCGATCCTTTCGCAGATCCGCTCCTATCAGACCCAGATGGGACAGCCGGCGCTCAACCCGCTGGGCGAAACGCCTCGCAGCAACGCCCTGCCGGGCACGGTGCTGGATGCACCGCAGGCCCAGCCGGCCAGCTTCACCGAAACCCTGCGTGGTGCGATTGCCGGCGTCAACGATGCGCAACAGAAATCCGGCGCCCTCGCCAAGGCCTTCGAAATGGGCGACCCCAGCGCCGACCTGGCCAAGGTGATGGTCGCCTCGCAGCAGTCCCAGATCGCCTTCCGCGCCACCGTGGAAGTCCGCAACCGTCTCGTCCAGGCTTACCAGGACGTGATGAACATGCCGCTGTAAGGAATAGAGACGCATGGCACTGACGCTCTCCAAGGACAGCCTGAACGCCGAAAAGGCCGGGCAATGGTTCGACCGCCTGCAGAGTCTGCAGATCACCCGTCGGCTGGGCCTGATGGCGATGATCGCGGTGGCGGTGGCGGCAGGCCTGTCCGTGTTCTTCTGGTCGCAGAAGCCGGGCATGGTCCCGCTGTACACCGGCCTGGACCAGAAGGCGACCGCTGAAGCGACCGACCTGCTGCGCGCCGCGCAGATTCCGTTCGCGCTCGACCCGGCCACCGGTGGCATCACCGTGCCGGAAAAGAACCTGCACGATGCGCGCCTGAAGCTGGCCGGCTCCGGCCTGACCGACAGCGGCAAGCTCGGCTTCGAGCTGATGGAGCGCGACCCGGGCTTCGGCGTCAGCCAGTTCGTCGAAAGCGCGCGCTACCAGCATGCGCTGGAAACCGAGCTGTCGCGCACCATCAACACGCTGCGCCCGGTGCGCGATTCGCGCGTGCATCTGGCCATTCCCAAGCCCAGCGCCTTCACCCGCCAGCGTGACGTGGCCAGCGCCTCGGTCACCCTGGAACTGCGCGGCGGCCAGCAGCTGGAACGCAGCCAGGTCGACGCCATCGTGCACATGGTCGCGGCCAGCATCCCGGATCTCGCTCCGGAACGCGTCACCGTGGTCGACCAGAGCGGGCGCATGCTCAGTGTCAGCGATCCGAACAGCGAGGCTGCGGTCAACGCCGCCCAGTTCGAGCAGGTGCGCCGCCAGGAAACCTCGTTCAACCAGCGCATCCGCGAGCTGCTGGAACCGATGACCGGCCCCGGCCGGGTCAATCCGGAAGTGAGCGTGGACATGGACTTCTCGGTGACCGAAGAAGCCCGTGAGCTCTACAACGGTGAGCCGCAGAAGCTGCGCAGCGAGCAGATGAGCGAGAACACCACCAGCACCCCGGGCCCGCAGGGCGTACCGGGCGCGACCAGCAACAGCCCGCCGGGCCAGCAGGCCGCGCCGGCCACCGCGCAGGCCCCGACCGAAAGCAGCAAGAACGCCACCCGCAACTACGAGCTGGACCGCACCCTGCAGCACACCCGCCAGCCGGCCGGCCGCATCAAGCGCGTGTCGGTGGCGGTACTGGTGGACAACGTGCCGCGCGCCGGTGCCAACGGCAAGGTCAGCCCGCAGCCGCTGTCGGCCGCGGAACTGACCCGCGTCGAGGCGCTGGTGAAGCAGGCCGTCGGCTTCAACGCCGAGCGTGGCGACACCGTGTCGGTGATGAATGCCCCGTTCGTGCGTGACACCACGCCGGTCGAAGGGCCGGCCTGGTGGGAACTGCCATGGGTGCACGATGCCGGCCGCATGCTGCTCGGCGCGGTGGTGGTGCTGGCGTTGTTGTTCGGCGTACTGCGCCCGGCGCTGCGCGCGATCACCGGCCAGAACAGGAAGGACGACCCGCAGGCACTGGAGCCGCACACTGCGGACGTGCAGCTGGTGGATGACGATGGCATGCCGCTGCCGGCGCTGGGCGCCGACCGGGCGAGCCTGGCCGGGCCGGAGGCCCTGGCCCTGCCGGTGGATTCATATGAGGAACGACTGCGGATGGCGCGTGAAGCCGTAAAGACCGACTCCAAGCGCGTGGCCCAGGTGGTCAAGGGATGGGTGGCCAATGACTGAGGCACAACTGACCGGTGTACAGCGCGCGGCCGTGCTGCTGCTGTCCCTGGGTGAGCTGGACGCGGCCGAAGTGCTGCGCCACATGGAACCCAAGGAAGTGCAGAAGATTGGCATCGCCATGGCCACCATGACCGACATCACCCGCGAGCAGGTGGAACGGGTGATGGACCAGTTCGGCCAGGAGCTGGGCTCGAAGACCTCGCTGGGCGTGGGCTCGGACGACTACATCCGCAACATGCTGGTGCAGGCGCTGGGCAGCGAGAAGGCCGGCAACCTGATCGACCGCATCCTGCTGGGCCGCAACACCACCGGCCTGGACGCGCTGAAATGGATGGACCCGCGTGCGGTGGCCGACCTGGTGCGCAACGAGCACCCGCAGATCATCGCCATCGTGATGGCGCACCTGGAAACCGACCAGGCCGCCGACGCGTTGAAACTGCTGCCGGACCGTACCCGCGTGGACGTGCTGCTGCGCATCGCCACCCTCGACGGCATTCCGCCGAACGCACTCAATGAACTCAACGAGATCATGGAGCGCCAGTTCGCCGGCAACCAGAACCTGAAGTCGTCGAACATCGGTGGCGTGCAGTGCGCGGCCAACATCCTGAACTTCATGGACAGCGGCCAGGACCAGGCGATCCTGGGCGAGATCGCCCGCATCGATGCGCCGTTGAGCAACCGCATCCAGGACCTGATGTTCGTGTTCGACGATCTGGTCGACCTGGATGACCGCGAAATGCAGCTGGTGCTGCGCGAAGTGAGCGGCGAGCGCCTGGGCTTGGCCCTGCGCGGCGCCGACATCAAGGTGCGCGACAAGATCACCCGCAACATGTCGCAGCGCGCGGCCGAGATTCTGCTGGAAGACATGGAGGCCCGTGGACCGGTGCGCCTGTCCGACGTGGAAGGCGCCCAGCGCGAGATCCTGGCCATCGTCAAGCGCATGGCCGATGAAGGCACCGTTACCATCGGCGGCAGCGCGGAGGCCATGCTGTGAGCAACGTCGTGCGCTGGCTTGCCCCGGACCTGCTGGCCCAGCCCGAACCGGCGCTGGAGCAGGAGGATGCATTCGAACTCGCCGAGCCGGACCCGGAGCATGAACCCGAGCCACCGCTGCAGCTGCCGACGCTGGAGGAAATCCAGGCAATACAGGACAGCGCCGAGAAGGAAGGCTTCCAGCACGGCCATGCCGAAGGCTACGGCCAGGGCCAGGCCGAAGTGCGTCGCCTCGCCGCGCAGATCGAAGGGATCCTCGACAACTTCAGCCGACCGCTGGTGCGGCTGGAGAACGAAGTAGTCGGCGCGCTCGGCGAACTGGCGGTACGCATCGCCGGGGCGCTGGTCGGCCGTGCCTACGAAGCTGAGCCGGCACTGCTGGCACAGCTGGTCGGTGAGGCGATCGACGCGGTGGGTGGCAGCACCCGCGAGGTCGAAGTGCGGCTGCACCCCGACGACATCGCCGCGCTCGCCCCGCTGTTGAGCCTGCCGCCACAGCAACGCCTGGTGCCGGATACCAGTCTCAGCCGCGGCGATCTTCGCGTGCACGCCGAAGCGGTGCGCATCGACGGCACCCTGGAAGCGCGCCTGCGCGGCGCGCTGGACGCGGTGATCCGCCAGACCGGAGCCAATACATGAATCCCGATCCGCAGCCGACGCCGCCACCGGCCGACTGGGCCATGGCCCGCAACCTGCGCCTGGCCCGTCGGCTCGACGGCCTGCGCGTGGATACCGCCCATGGCCGTGGCCTGATCCGCGAAGGCGTGCTGCGCCGCGCCGTCGGACTGACCCTGGAAGCGGTCGGCTGCGAAGCGCCGCTGGGTGCCAGCTGCAAGGTGGAAGTGGTCGATGGTGGCTGGGTCGATGCCGAAGTGGTCGGCTTCGCCGGCGAGCGCACTTACCTGATGCCGAGCGCGGAACTGCACGGCCTGCTGCCCAATGCGCGGGTGGTGCCGTCCGCACGCCGTGGCGGCGTTGAAGTGGGCGAAGGCCTGCTCGGCCGCGTCATCGACAGCGACGGCGTGCCGCTTGACGGCAAGGGCCCGATCCGCGCCGAGGGCCATGTCGGCATGGCCGGCGTGTCGATCAATCCGCTGGCACGTGAACCGATCACCCAGCCGCTGGACGTGGGCGTGCGTGCGATCAACGCGCTGCTGCCGATCGGCCGCGGCCAGCGTGTCGGCCTGTTCGCCGGCTCCGGCGTCGGCAAGTCGACGCTGCTGGGCATGATGACCCGCTATACCGCCGCCGACGTGATCGTGGTCGGCCTGATCGGTGAACGTGGCCGCGAAGTCCGCGATTTCGTCGAGACCACGCTGGGCGAGGAAGGCCTGCGCCGCGCCGTGGTGGTGGCCAGTCCCGCCGACCGGCCGCCGCTGGCGCGCCTGCACGGTGCCTACCGCGCTACCGCCATCGCCGAATGGTTCCGCGACCAGGGACTGAACGTGCTGCTGCTGATGGACTCGCTGACCCGCTTCGCCCAGGCGCAGCGAGAAATCGGCCTGTCGGTCGGCGAGCCGCCGACCACCCGCGGCTACCCGCCGTCGGTGTTCGCCAAGCTGCCGGCACTGGTCGAACGCGCCGGCAATGGCGCCAAGGGCCGTGGCTCGATCACCGCGTTCTACACGGTGCTGACCGAAGGCGATGATCCGCAGGACCCGATCGCCGATGCGGCGCGCGCGATCCTCGACGGCCACATCCTGCTCTCGCGGCGCGTGGCCGACAGCGGTCTGTACCCGGCCATCGACGTCGAATCGTCGGTCAGCCGCGTGGTCACGGAAATCGCCGACGAGCCGTGGCGCCTGCGCATCCGCAAGCTGAAGCGACTGGTCTCGGCCTACTCGGCCAACCGTGACCTGATCGCCATCGGTGCCTACCAGCGCGGCAACGACGCGGCCACCGACGAAGCCCTGGAACGCTGGCCGGAAATCATGGAGTTCCTCGGCCAGGACGTTGCCAAGGCCGCAGATCTCCCGCACAGCCAGGCGGCGCTGCAGCGCCTGGTGGAACAAGAGAGTTAAGCCATGAACCAGTCCAAGCGCATCGATCCCCTGCTCAAGCGGGCCCAGGAACACGAGGACGCGGTCGCCCGCGACCTGGCCGAACGCCAGCGCGTGCTCGACACCCATCTATCGCGACTGGACGAACTGCGCCGTTATGCCGAGGAGTACGCCAACGCGCAGATGGCGGCGACCAGCCCGGCGCAGCTGCTCAACCGGCGTGCATTTCTCGACCGCCTCGACAGTGCGGTCGAGCAGCAGCAGGCCACGGTCAACGGCAACCGCGAGAAGGTGGAGGCCGAGCGCGCCCGCCTGATCCTGGCCAGCCGTGACAAGGCCGTGCTGGAACAGCTGGCGGCCAGCTACCGGGCGCAGGAGAAAGTGGTCACCGACCGCCGCGACCAGCGCGAAATGGACGACATCGGTGCGCGCCGTGCGCGTCTGGTGCAGGCCGAAGACCAGGATGGCACCGAGCAGGGAGGCCGCCCGTGATGCCCGCCCCGCTCGCCAGCAGCGCCAACGCGCAGGCACAGACTGCCGGCGGCGCTGCAGCGCGCGCGCCACGCAGCGAGGCCAGCAAGGATTTCAGCCAGCTGTTGCAGGGCGGCGCGCCGGACGCGCCCGCCGGCGCCGCCACGTCACCGCCCACCTCGGCACCGAAGCCGCAGACGAGCGCCGATGGAAATGGCCAGGCGCCGGAGGAACGCAGCATGGATGCGGCGGCGACGGGAAACGAGACGTCGCCCTTGCCGCCGCAAACTCCGCCTGCGGGTGATCGGGCGACGGACAAGGACACGCCGGCGGCCACCGAGGACGCGCCGTGGCCGCCGCTGGGCCTGGCCGGCCTGGTCCTGGCGATGCCGGCCCCCTCCGATCCTGCCGCCACTGCTCCTGCTGCAACGGGTGCGGGCGCGGCGCTGCCGGCCACTGCCGGACCGGGACTGCCTGCCCCGACGCCGACCCAGGCGCCGGGCGCAGCCGTCGCATCCATGACTGACAGCACGCCGCCGGCCGCCAGCGCCGGCGATGCCACGACCCTGCCACTACCGGAGACGGTCCTGCCCGGCAGCAAGCATGGCGACCGCGACAGCAACGACGTGACCGCGATCGGCGACCGTAGCGCTGCCCCATTCCTGCACGCCCCGGCCCCGGCGGCCCTGCAGGACCTCAAGGCTGCGCTCGCCACCGGCACTGCGGTCTTCAACGGCGAACCGACGCCCCGGCCCGTGTTCGGCGACGATGATTTCGACCAGGCCGTCGGCGCGCGCCTGGGCTGGCTGGCCGACCAGAAAATCGGCCACGCCCATATCCGCCTGAGCCCGGACGATATGGGCCCGGTCGACGTGCGCCTGCAGTTGAACGGCGACAAGGTGCACGCCAGCTTCAGCAGCCCGCACGTGGACGTGCGGCAGGCGCTGGAAAGCAGCCTGCCGCGCCTGCGCGAGCTGCTGGGCGAACAGGGCTTCCAGCTGGCACACGCTGATGTTGGCCAGCAGGCCCCGGGAGGTGACGGCAATGCGTCGGGGCGGCCCGGTGGCGGCGGTCTGCCCGGCGACGGAGAACCGACGCCGGGCGATGGCAGCATGTCGTCGGCGCAGCTGATCCGCCAGCGCGGATTGCTGGACGCTTACGCCTGACAGGTGTGCCAACCAAGGTTGGCAGCCACCAGAGCGATGCGGCTGGCATCCCGACGGAATTCCGTCGCCCGCCACTGCCCCGGCTCCGGCACACCCCTTGCATATCCTGGTGAAGCAACCCTCAGGAGCTTCACCCCGTGGCCGCAGCCGCTGACAAAACCAAGAAGACCGCCGAGAAGGACAAGGCCGCCAAGCCGCGCAGTCCGATCCTGATCACCGCACTGGTGGCCGTGCTGGCCGCCGCTGCCGCCGGTGGCGGCGTATGGTTCTTCACCCAGTCCAAGCACGAAGACAAGACTGAGCAGGCGCCGAAGAAGAGCGCCACCCCGGCCCCCGCGCAGTACTTCGCGCTGGACCCGGCGTTCGTGGTCAATCTCAATGGCCCGGTCGATGGGCCGCGCTACCTGCAGCTGGAGGTTCAGCTGATGACCCGCGACCCGGCTGCGCTGGAAGCGATCAAGACCAATGCACCCGCCATCCGCGCACGCCTGCTGATGCTGTTCTCGCAGGTCAGCCCGGACCAGATCGCCGATGTCGCCGGCAAGCAGAAGCTGCAGGCTGCGTCGCTGGCCGAAGTGCAGAAAGTGCTCAAGGCCGAGACCGGCAGCAATGGTGCCGACGACCTGCTGTTCACCAGCTTCGTGACCCAGTAAGGGCCCACCGATGAATGATCTGTTGTCCCAGGACGAGATCGATGCCCTGCTCCACGGCGTGGACACTGGCGCGGTCGAAACCGATCCGGAACCGCCGTCAGGCGAAGCGCGCTCGTACGACTTCGCCAGCCAGGACCGCATCATCCGCGGTCGCATGCCGACCCTGGAAATGGTCCACGAGCGTTTCGCGCGCCTGTGGCGGATCGGCCTGTTCAACCTGATCCGCCGCTCGGCCGAGCTGTCGGTGCGCGGCATCGAACTGATCAAGTTCAACGACTACATGCACTCGCTGTATGTACCGACCAACCTGAACCTGATCCGCTTCAAGCCGCTGCGCGGCACCGGCCTGATCGTGTTCGAGCCGACCTTGGTATTCGCCATCGTCGACAACTTCTTCGGTGGCGACGGGCGCTACCCGACCCGCATCGAAGGCCGCGAGTTCACCGCCACTGAAATGCGGGTGATCCACCTGCTGCTGAAGCAGACCTTCGCCGACCTGCGCGAGGCCTGGGCACCGGTGATGGATGTCGACTTCGAGTACATCAACTCGGAGATCAACCCGCACTTCGCCAACATCGTGACCCCGCGCGAATACGTGGTGGTGTGCCGCCTGCACGTCGAACTCGACGGCGGCGGCGGCGACATCCACGTGACCCTGCCGTACTCGATGCTGGAGCCGATCCGCGAACTGCTCGACGCCGGCATCCAGAGCGACCGCAACGATCGCGACGAAAGCTGGGGCCAGACCCTTCGCGAACAGCTCAACATCGCCGAGGTGACCCTGTCCAGCGTGCTGGCCAGCAAGCGCATGACCCTGCGCGACCTGACCCAGCTGAAGGTCGGCGACATCCTGCCGATCGAACTCAGCCCGCAGGTGCCGTTGTGCGTGGAGAACATCCCGGTGTTCACCGGCGAGTTTGGCATCGCCAACGGCATGAACGCCGTGAAGATCACCGCTACCCATCCGCCGGGCACCCGCCCGCGCGTACCCGTCATCCAGGAAGACCCGCAATGAACGATATCGACGCCCTCGAACCCACCCCAGCCCAGTTCAGCAGCCTGCAGGCCGATGAGGCGAACGGCCCGGACCTGAACCTGGACGTGATCCTGGACGTACCGGTGACCCTGTCGCTGGAAGTCGGTCGTGCCCGCCTGCCGATCCGCAACCTGCTGCAGCTCAACCAGGGCTCGGTGGTGGAACTGGAGCGCGGTGCCGGCGAATCGCTGGACGTGTTCGTCAACGGCACCCTGATCGCCCATGGCGAAGTGGTGGTGATCAATGACCGCTTCGGCGTGCGCCTGACCGACGTGGTCAGCCCGAGCGAGCGGATCCGGAGACTGCGTTGAGCCTGCTGGCCTCCACCCTGCTGGCGGTCGGCAAGACCGCCGCGCCCATCGGGCCCCAGGTCGGCCAGCATGCGGCCGCCGCACCCAGCCTGTTCGGCGCGGTGCTGGCGCTGCTGGCGGTACTGGCCCTGGTGATCGGCCTGGGCTGGCTGCTCAAGCGCATGCCCGGCAGCGGCTTCCGCCCGGCCGAAGGCATGAAGCTGGTGGCCAGCCTGAGCGTGGGCGCCAAGGAGCGCGTGGTGGTGGTCGAGGTCAACGGCCAGCAACTGCTGCTGGGCGTCACTGCCGGTGGCATCAACACCCTGCATACCCTGCCCGAACCGTTGCCGCCCCCGGCGCCGGTGCGCGTGCCGGACTTCAAGAACCTGCCGAATTTCGCCCAGTTGCTGCAGCAGCGGCTGCGCAAGGACCCCTGACATGCGTGTCACCCGTACCCGTCTTGCCACCCTGATGCCGTGGCTGCTGTTGCTTGCCCTGTGCCTGTTGCCGGCACTGGCGTTCGCCGCGCCCGGCGCCCCGAACACGCCGCTGCCGGACATCAACGTGGGCAAGATCGGCGGCCAGCCGGTCAGCCTGCCGCTGCAGACCCTGCTGCTGATGACGGCGATCACCCTGATCCCGTCGATGTTGCTGGTGCTGACCTCGTTCACCCGCATCATCATCGTGCTGGGCCTGCTGCGCCAGGCGCTGGGTACCGGGCAGACCCCGTCCAACCAGGTGCTGCTGGGCCTGGCCCTCTTCCTCACCGCGATGGTGATGATGCCGACCTGGGACAAGGCCTGGAGCGCCGGCATGGCGCCCTACCTCAACGGCGACATCGACTTCCAGACCGCCTGGACGCTGACCACGCAGCCCCTGCGCGGGTTCATGCTGGCGCAGATCCGCGAGACCGACCTGATGACCTTCGCCGGCATCGCCGGGCATGGCACCTACGCCAGCCCCGACGCGATCCCGTTCCCGGTGCTGGTCGCCTCGTTCGTCACCAGCGAACTGAAGACCGCCTTCGAGATCGGCTTCCTGATCTTCATCCCGTTCGTGATCATCGATCTGGTTGTCGCCAGCGTGCTGATGTCGATGGGCATGATGATGCTCTCGCCGATGCTGGTGTCGGCACCGTTCAAGATCCTGCTGTTCGTGCTGGTGGATGGCTGGGTGCTGACCGTGGGTACGTTGGCAGCCAGCTTCAATCCGGCTTGATATCCCGCGCAAAGCGCAGTCGAGCATGGCTCGACTCTACAAGAGCAGATGGACCCCCGAATGTCTCCCGAACTTGCCCTGACTGAACTGCGTGGCGGCCTGATCACCGTGTTGTGGGTGGCTGGCCCGCTGCTGCTCACCGTGCTGGTGGTGGGCGTGGTGGTGGGCGTGGTGCAGGCCGCGACCCAGCTCAACGAACCGACCATCGCCTTCGTCGCCAAGGCGGCGGCACTGACCGCGGTGCTGTTCGCGCTGGGCAGCCTGCTGATCGGCCACCTGGTTGAATTCACCACGCTGCTGTTCCAGCGAATTCCGCACCTGATCGGCTAGGACACGCGCTTCGATGGACGCCGCCACCCAGATGGCTGCCGACGGCCTTCAGGCCTTCGGCATGATCGGTACCGTACTGTGGACCATGCTGCGCATCGGCGCTGTGGCCATGGCCATGCCGATGGTCGGGACCCGCGCCGTCCCGTCACGGGTGCGCGTGGTGCTGGCTGGCACCCTGGCCATCGCACTGGCCCCGCTGCTGCCCCCGGTGCCGGACTGGACCGGCTTCGACGCCGCCACGGTGCTGACCATTGCGCGCGAGCTGGCCATCGGCGTCTCCATCGGCTTCCTGCTGCGGCTGGTGTTCGAAGCCGGTGCGATGGCGGGCGAACTGATCGCGCAGGGCACCGGCCTGGCCTTCGCGCAGATGAGCGACCCGCTGCGCGGTGGTACCTCCGGCGTGATCGGACAGTGGTTCTATCTGCTGTTCGGGCTGCTGTTCTTCACCGCCAACGGTCACTTGGCGCTGATCTCGCTGCTGGTGGACAGCTATCGCGCACTGCCGATTGGCGCTCCGCTGCCGGACCCGCACGCGTTCTTCAGCATCGCCCCGACTTTCCTGCTGACCGTGCTACGCGGCGCGCTGACCCTCGCGATCCCGCTGACGGTGGCGATGCTGGCAGTGAATCTGGCGTTCGGCGTGCTGGCCCGGGCCGCTCCGGCGCTGAATCCGATCCAGCTGGGCCTGCCGGTCTCGTTGCTGCTGGGTCTGTTCCTGCTGGCGCTGCTGGCCGGGGAAATGGGCCCGCCGGTACAGCGCCTGTTCGATGTCGCCTTCCAGGCTGCGGACGCGGTCACACACTGACCTGATCATCACGTTTTACTGCTTGCCCTTCCCCCGGGTCCGCGCGTTAGAGTGAATGCGCGGCAACCGGGGGGATGCCGCACGTGGCCGCCGCCCTGCGTCGGCCTGCCTCATGCATGCCCCACCGTGGTTTCCGTCGACAGGCAGGTCCGGGAGACTGACGAATGCTGGTAGGCACGTACAACCCGTGGCTGGTCGCAATCTCGCTGCTGGTAGCGGTGATGGCTTCCTACACTGCACTGGCAATGGCCGGGCGCACGATTACCGCGCCCGGCAAGGCCGCGGCCTGGTGGTGGCGCCTCGGTGGTGGCTTCGCCATGGGCCTGGGCATCTGGTCGATGCACTTCATTGGCATGCTCGCCTTCGATCTGCCCATTCCGCTCGGCTACGACCTGCCGATCACCCTGCTCTCGCTGGCCCTGGCGATCGCTTCGTCGGTATTCGCACTCTGGCTGGTCTCGCTGCGTACTCTGCCGCATCCACGGCTGGCCGGCGGTGCCCTGCTGATGGGCACCGGCATCGCCGGCATGCACTACGTCGGCATGGCCGCAATGCGCATGCAGCCAGGCATCGACTACGACCCGGGCTGGCTGCTGCTATCACTGATGGTGGCGGTCGCCGCCTCGTGGACAGCCCTGTATGTTGCGTTCCGCCTGCGTGGGCAGCGCACCCGTATCGGCGACCGCTTGGCCGCGGCGGGGCTGCTCGGCCTGGCGATCGTCGGCATGCACTACACCGGCATGGCCGCCGCTCGCTTTCCGGAGGGCAGCATCTGCGGCGCAGCCGTCGGCGACGGCTTGCAGAGCGAATGGCTGGCCATGCTGGTGGTGGTGCTGTCCGTGGCGATCCTCGCGGTGGTGCTGGTGGTGTCCTGGCTGGACCAGCGGGTGGAGGCGCAGCTGCTGCGACTGCGCAACTCCATGCTTAGCACCTCGTTGACCGATGCGCAGCAGGAACTGACCCAGGCCGCACTGCATGATCCGCTCACCCGCCTGCCCAACCGCCTGCTGCTGCAGCGTCGCATCGTGCAGGCACTGGCCGAGGCCGAGCAGGGCGGCAGCCGTTTCGCCGTGATGTTCATGGACCTGGACGGCTTCAAGCAGGTCAACGATGCCTACGGCCACCAGGCCGGCGATGCCCTGCTGGTGGCGGTGGCCGAGCGCACCCGCCAGCTGCTGCGGCCGAACGATATGCTGGCACGACTGGGCGGTGACGAGTTCGTGCTGGTGGTACGTATCGAACACGACGAGGACCTGCCCACCCTCGCCCGGCGCATCCTGCAGGCGGTGGGCAGCGGCCCGTTGCTGCCGGACAACGAACTGCAGGTAACCGCCAGCATCGGCGTGGCAATCTGCCCCGACCACGCCGCCAGCGAACGGCAGCTGATGGCGTTTGCCGATGCGGCGATGTACCAGGCCAAGGAATCCGGACGCAACGCGTTCGTGCTGTTTGCCGACTGGATGAATGACAGCGCTGAACAACAGTTCCGGCTGCTGGCCGACCTGCGCCGGGCCATTGGCAGCGAGCAGCTGTTCCTGCACTACCAGCCCAAGATCCGCGTGGCCACGCAGAAGGTGGCCGGTGCCGAAGCGTTGATCCGCTGGCACCATCCGGAGCATGGCCTGATTCCGCCCGATCGGTTCATCCGCCTGGCCGAGCGCAGCGGCGCGATCAACGAGATCGGGCGCTGGGCGCTGGACCAGGCCTGCCTGCAACTGCGGCGCTGGCACGATGCCGGTCACGAAGGCTGGTCGATGTCGGTGAACCTGTCGCCGGTGCAGTTCAGTTCGCCGCACCTGCTGCAGGATGTGCGCGCGGTGATCGAACGCCACAACATCGCTCCGCGCCACCTGGTGCTGGAAATCACCGAAAGCACGGTGATGCGCGATACCGACACCAGCCTGCGCCTGCTGCAGGCGCTGTCGGCGCTGGGCGTAGGCATATCCATCGATGACTTCGGCACTGGCTATTCCAGCCTGCTGTACCTGAAGCGGCTGCCGGCCACCGAGATCAAGATCGACCATGCGTTCGTGCGCGACCTGGAACACAGTGCAGAGGACGTGGTGATCGTCTCGGCGATCGTGGCGCTGGGCCATGCGCTGGACATGGACATCGTCGCCGAAGGCGTGGAAACCACCGCCCAGCGCGCCTACCTGGAGCGCCTGGGCTGCGACTACCTGCAGGGCTACCTGCTCGGCCGCCCGGTCGACGCGGCGCGCTTCATGCAGCTGCACGACCTGCCGCGGCCGCGGGTGGAGCTGGCACAGAGCCCACCGTCCAGCGACAACTCTCCCCTGTAGAGCCGAGCCTGCCCTCGGCTGCTCTTCGCGCCCGATCCAAACATAGCCAAGCATGGGCTCGGCTCTACAAATAGATCCGCGCCGCGCGTGGATAGGCAACACCCCATCACGGAACAGTTCTTGCACCCACCCCGGCAACCCCTGCCGCAGTGCCCGTGATGTCCGAGAACGAATCCGCCGGCGAAAAGACCGAACAACCCACCGAAAAACGCCTGCGTGACGCCCGCGAACAGGGCAACCTGCCGCGCTCGCGCGAACTGGGCACGGCCGCCGTGTTCGGCGCCGGCGTGCTGGCGGTGATGGCCATGAGTGGCTCGATCGGACGCGGCGCCAGCGCCTGGATGAAGCAGGCGCTGAGCCCGGAACAGAGCCTGCGGCAGAACCCGAAGGAACTGTTCGGCCACTTCGGCGACCTGCTGCTGCAGTTCATGCTGGTGATCGCGCCGCTGGTGCTGGTCTGCCTGCTGGCCAGCTTCGTCGCCCCACTGGTGATGGGCGGGCTGCGGTGGTCGCAGAAGGCGTTGCTACCCGACATCAATCGCATGAACCCGATGAGCGGGCTCAAGCGCCTGTACGGCCCGGAGGCCATCGCCGAGTTCACCAAATCGCTGCTGCGCGTGGCCTTCGTCGGCGTCGCCGCCGGGCTGGTGGTCTGGACCGGCTTCGACACCCTGCGCGGGCTGATCCACCACCCGCTGGAGACCGCCATCGCCGACGGCCTCGGCTTCACCCTGCGCCTGCTGCTGGCCACCGCCGGCGCAATGCTGGTGCTGGCCGCCATTGACGCCCCGTACCAGCGCTGGAACTGGATGCGCAAGCTGAAGATGACCCGGGAAGAGCTGCGCCGGGAAATGAAGGAAAGCGAGGGCAGCCCCGAGGTCAAGGGCCGCATCCGCCAGCTGCAGCAGCAGATGGCCAACCGCCGGATGATGGAAGCGGTACCGACGGCGGACGTGGTGGTGGTCAACCCCACCCACTACGCGGTGGCCCTGAAGTACGAGGGCGGCGCCATGAACGCCCCCACCGTGGTCGCCCTGGGCGTGGACGAGACCGCCCTGCGCATCCGTGAAGTGGCCGACGGCAACAAGGTCGCGATCGTCTCTGCCCCACCTTTGGCACGCGCCTTGTATCGGGAGGGCCAACTCGGAAAGGAAATCCCCGTGAGACTGTATTCGGCCGTCGCCCAGGTCCTGTCCTACGTCTACCAGCTGCGCGCGTGGCGCACTGGCCCGATGCCGGACGCCCCGCACATCCAGGTGGATGAATTCGGCAAGGGAGGCCGCCCGTGAGCGCCCAGCCCTCCACCGGCTTCAACACCCGCCGCGCCCTGGAAATGATCCGCCAGGGTCTTGGCGCGCCGCTGATCGTGCTGGCCCTGCTGGCCATGGTCGTGGTGCCGCTGGCCGCGCCGGTGCTCGATGCGCTGTTCACCTTCAACATTGCCATCTCGCTGATGGTGCTGCTGGCGGTGGTCTACGTGAAGCGCCCGCTGGACTTCACCATCTTCCCGATCGTGCTGCTGATCACCACCATGCTGCGGCTGGCGCTGAACGTGGCCTCCACCCGCGTGATCCTGCTCAACGGCCAGAACGGCCACGATGCTGCGGGCAAGGTCATCGCCGCCTTCGGCGAATTCGTGATCGGCGGCAACTACGCGGTGGGCATCGTGGTGTTCGCGATCCTCACCATCATCAACTTCGTGGTGATCACCAAGGGCGCCGGCCGGGTCTCGGAAGTGACCGCGCGCTTCATCCTCGACGCGATGCCCGGCAAGCAGATGGCGATCGACGCCGACCTCAACGCCGGTTTGCTGACGCGTGAAGAAGCCAAGCTGCGCCGCGAAGAAGTCCGCGAGGAAGCCGACTTCTACGGTGCGATGGACGGTGCCAGCAAGTTCATCCGCGGCGACGCCATCGCCGGCATCCTGATCCTGTTCATCAACATGCTCGGCGGCCTGGCCGTGGGTGTGCTGCAGCATGGCATGCCCTTCGGTGAAGCCGCTGCCACCTACACCCTGTTGTCGATCGGTGACGGCCTGGTGGCCCAGCTGCCGGCGCTGCTGGTCTCCAGTGCGGTGGCGATGCTGGTCACCCGCGCCTCGCGCTCGCAGGACATGGCCCAGGCCATGACCGGCCAGGTGTTCGGCCAGTACCGGGCGCTGGCGATCACCGCCGGCATCATCGGCCTGGTGGGCCTGGTGCCGGGCATGCCCAACGTCGCTTTCCTGACGCTGGCGTCGATCCTCGGCTTCATTGCCTGGAAGCTGTACCGCAAGACCCAGGCCCCGGCCGCCGATGCCGCCGCAACGGGCAAGGACCCGGCGGCGCTCAACGCCCTCGGCCGCCCGGCCGCGCCGGCGCCCACCGCCGAACTGAGCTGGGACGAACTGCGCCCGGTCGATCCGCTGGGCCTGGAGGTCGGCTACCGGCTGATTCCACTGGTGGACAGCAACCAGGGCGGCGAACTGATGGCGCGCATCAAGGGCGTGCGCCGCAAGCTGACCCAGGATGTCGGCTTCCTGATTCCATCGGTACACATCCGCGACAACCTGGAACTGCCCGCCAACGGCTACCGCGTGCTGGTGCACGGCGTGCCGGTGGCCACCGCCGAGATCCACCCCGACCGCGAGCTCGCGCTGGACCCGGGCAGCGCGCTGGGCACGCTGGAAGGCATCGCCGGCAAGGACCCCGCGTTCGGCCTCGATGCCACCTGGATCCAACCGCACCAGCGTGCCCAGGCCGAAACGCTGGGCTACACGGTGGTCGACCCGGCCACCGTGGTCGCCACCCACCTTTCGCACCTGATCCGCGAGCACGCACCTGAGTTGCTCGGCCATGAGGAAGTGCAACACCTGCTGGCCAACCTGGCCAAGAGCGCGCCCAAGCTCGTCGAAGATCTGACGCCGAAGGCGCTGCCGCTGTCGGCGGTGGTGCGCGTGCTGCAGAACCTGCTGGTCGAGCGCATTCCGATCCGCCAGCTGCGCAAGATCGCCGAGGCACTGGTCGAACATGCGCCCAGCAGCCAGGACCCGGCCGTGCTGACCGCCGCCGTGCGCACCGCCCTGGGCCGCTTCATCGTGCAGGAGATCGCCGGAATGTCGGCGGAGCTGCCGGTGTTCACCCTCAACCCGCAATTGGAACGTGTCTTGCAGGAGTCCACGCAGGGCAACGGCGCCGCGCTGGAACCCGGACTCGCTGAGCGACTGCACCAGAGCCTGGCCGAATGTGTCAGCAAGCAGGAAGCCCGCAACGAGCCCGCGGTCGTGCTGGTACCTGGCCCGGTGCGCGCCGCGCTGGCACGCCTGGTCCGCCACAGCGTTCCGTCGCTGTCGGTCCTGGCCTACAGCGAGGTGCCGGAGGACAAGCGCCTGAAGCTGGTCGGAACGATCAGCTGACGCCGCCCGCCGACGCGCCAGAAAACAGACACCACCTTCGAACCAACGCAACAGACAGATACTAAGGGGAACCCGCACCGTGCAGACCACCGACCACCCGAGTTCCCCGGCCGCCACTCCGCCGTCTTCGCCTCGTGACCACAGCATGAAAATCAAACGATTCGTCGCCGCCGACATGCGTTCGGCCATGAACCTGGTGCGCAAGGAACATGGTCCTGATGCCGTGATCCTGTCCAACCGCCGGATCGAGGAAGGCATCGAGATCGTCGCCGCCGCCAACTACGATGAAAGCGCCGTGCAGCGTGCGCTGGAAGCCTCGCGCCGCGACGTGGCGCCGCCGCCGGCGCCCAAGCCGCGCACCGCCGCCGATGCGGTGATCGCCGCCGTCACCCGCCGTCGCAGCGCCACCCCGGCACCGGAGCCGGTCGCCGCCACCACCTCGGCGGTGGCCGCCCTCGCCCGCGCCGCGGTCGGCGCCACCGGCCGCACCCTGGACAGCGCCGACGAGATCGTGCCGACCCGCGGCAGCACCGGCTTCGCGGCCACCCTCGCGCGTGCCGCCGTCAACGAACCGGCGCTGCCGGAACAGATCTTCGCGCCGTTCGCCGAGGCCATCGTTGCACCGGCCGCCGCCGTGCCGGCCAACCGCGCCCGCTTCCCGATCGATCCGCCGCACGAGGCGCATCACGAAAGCGTGGCGCCGGCCGTGCAGCCGCCGCCGCTGCCGACCGCTGCCGTCGCCGACGCGCAGCCGGCCAGCGCCGCCAGCGAACCGGCGTTGGCCGATGCCATCGTCGAAGCCGCGCCGGCGCCCGCCCTGGCCCCGGCTCCGGTGCTGACGGTGGTCGCCCAGGACGACGCCGAGATCCGCCAGTTGCGCCAGGAAGTGGCCGGCATGCGCCAGGTGATCGAGCGCGAGATGAACCGCTTCACCGACGAGCGCCTGCGCGGCTGCCCGGTGCGCGCCACCGCGTTGGACCTGATGGACGAATATGGCTTCGATGCCGGCCTGGCCCGCGACGTGGCCATGCAGATCCCGCTGGAGACCGAAGCCCATCGTGGCCGCGGCCTGATGCTGGGGCTGATCTCGCGCAAGCTGCCGATCGCCCCGGTCGACCCGCTGGAAGAAGGCGGCGTGATCGCCCTGGTCGGCCCGACCGGCGCCGGCAAGACCACCACCATCGCCAAGCTGGCCTCGCGATTCGCCGAGAAGCACGCGCCGCGTGACGTCGCCCTGGTCACCACCGATACCGCCCGCATCGGCGCCCGCGAGCAGCTCTACGGCTACGGCCGCCAGCTCGGCATCGCGGTGCACGAGGCCAACAGCGGCACCGACCTGGACCAGCTGCTGGAACGCCTGAAGGACTACAAGCTGGTGCTGATCGACACCGCCGGGCTGGGCCCGCGCGACCGCGCGCTGGCCGCCCAGCTGCAGTGGCTGCGTGCCGCCCGCCAGGTGCGCACCCTGCTGGTGCTGCCGGCCAATACCAGCTTCGGCGACATGGACGAGGTGGTCCGCCGCTTCGGCGCCGCCAACCTGCAGGGTCTGGTGCTGAGCAAGCTGGACGAGACCGGCCGCTTCGGCAACGCCCTGTCTGTGGCCGTGGACCATGCCCTGCCGATCACCTGGGTGACCGATGGCCAGGACGTCCCGGAGGACCTGCACCGGGCCAGTGCAGCCAATCTCGTACTTCGCCTTGAAGATTTGCGCCGAGCGGCCGATATGCCCTGCAACCCGGAGTTGAACCATGCCGTCGCGTGAGTACGCCAAGCTGACCAAGACCTTCCCGCTGTCGGCCACCCGCAGCGAGCCGCTGGGCCCTGTGCGCACCATCGCGGTGACCGGCGGCAAGGGCGGCGTGGGCAAGACCAACGTCTCGGCCAACCTGGCTGTGGCGCTGGCGGGCATGGGCAAGCGCACGCTGCTGCTGGACGCCGACCTGGGCCTGGCCAACATCGACGTGATCCTGGGCTTGAACCCCACCTTTACGCTGGCCGACTTGGTGGCCGGCCGCTGCTCGCTGGACGACGTCATCGTCGAAGGCCCGAACGGCGTGCTGGTGGTCCCGGCCGCTTCCGGCCGCCGGCACATGGCCGAGCTGGCCCCGGCCGAGCATGTCGGCCTGGTCAACGTGTTCTCCGAACTGGAACGCGAGCTGGACATCATGGTGGTCGATACCGCCGCCGGCATCACCGACGGCGTGCTGACCTTCTGCCAGGCCGCGCAGGACACCGTGGTGGTGGTCTGTGACGAACCGGCCTCGATCACCGACGCCTACGCACTGATCAAGGTGCTGTCGCGCGAGCGCGGCGTGGACCGCATCCAGGTGGTGGCCAACATGGTGCGCGACCCCAACGAGGGCCGCGTGCTGTACGAAAAGCTGACCCGCGTGTGCGAGAAGTTCCTCGCCGATGTCTCGCTGAACTACCTGGGCTGCGTGCCGCAGGACGACTGGCTGCGCCTGTCGGTCCAGCGCCAGCAGCCGGTGGTGAAGGCCTACCCGTCCAGCCCGGCCGCGCTGGCGATCACCGAGATCGCGCGTCGCACCGCACGCTGGCAGGCGCCGACCGAACCGCGTGGCGGCGTCGAGTTCTTCCTCGAGCGCATTCTCAAGCAGCGCGGGGTGGCCGCATGAAAGGCGCAGCCCAGTACCGGGAGGTCCAGCGCTCGGCGGCCAACGAGGTCATCTCCCAGCACTCGGACCTGGTGCGGCGCATCGCCCACCACCTGGCCGCACGCCTGCCGGCGAGCGTGGAGGTGGACGACCTGATCCAGGCCGGCATGATGGGGCTGATCGAAGCGTCGCGCAGCTACGACGCCGACCAGGGCGCCTCGTTCGAGACCTATGCCTCGATCCGCATCCGCGGTTCGATGATCGACGAGATCCGCCGTGGCGACTGGGTGCCGCGCTCGGTGCACCGCCGCGCACGCGACGCCGCTGCCACCATCCGCCGCCTGGAACAGAGCACCGGCCGTGCCGCCAGCGCCACCGAAGTGGCCGCCGCGATGGAGATGCCGCTGCCCGAATACCTGCGGCTGATGGAAGACGCCGCGCGTGGCCAGGTGCTGAGCCTGGAGTCACGCATCGAGGACCAGGGCGAGCTGGACACCGTCGCCCAGGGCGGCCCGACCCCGCAGCAGGTGCTGGAGCGCGGCGAGTTCGGCCGCGAGCTGGGCAAGGCCATCGGCCACCTGCCCGAGCGCGAACAGCTGGTGCTCTCGCTCTACTACGAGCAGGAACTGAACCTGAAGGAGATCGGCGCGGTGCTCGGCGTGAGCGAGTCGCGGGTCTGCCAGATCCACGGCCAGGCGGTGCTGCGCCTGCGTGGCCGGCTCAAGATTTTCGAGGCGGCGGACGCCGGCCTGGAAGAATGAACATGCCCGAGGCGGCTGCCCCCGGCCGCCCGGAATGAACAACAAAGGAACTCTGCTTTGAACAAGAACATGCGCATCCTGATCGTCGATGACTTCTCGACCATGCGTCGGATCGTCAAGAACCTGCTGGGCGATCTGGGCTTCACCAATACCGCCGAAGCCGAGGACGGGCATGCCGCGCTGTCGCTGCTGCAGAGCCAGCCGTTCGATTTCGTGGTCACCGACTGGAACATGCCGGTGATGACCGGCATCGAGCTGCTGAAGGCGATCCGTGCCGATGCCAAGCTGAAGACCCTGCCAGTGCTGATGGTCACCGCCGAAGCCAAGCGCGAACAGATCATCGAAGCCGCCCAGAACGGCGTGAACGGCTACATCATCAAGCCGTTCACTGCGCAGACGCTGGAAGAGAAGCTCGGCAAGATCTTCGAACGCCTGGCGGCCAGCGCCTGATGGATACCACGGTCGACAAGAGCGCCCTCGCCCTGCGCCTGCAGGACGCCCTGGACGCACTGGAGTCCGGTGACGAAGCTGCCTGGCGGCAACGCATCGACGGACTGGTCGCGCTGCGTACGCAGCCGATGATGAGCGGCCTCTCGCGGCTGGCCCGCGAGCTGGGGCAGGCACTGGGTGAGCTGCCGACCGTGCCCAGCGAGGCCGGTGAGCTGGACGACGCCTGCGCACGCCTGGACCACGTGGTGGCGATGACCGAACAGGCCACCCACCGCACCCTGGACCTGGCCGAGGAATGCCGCAGCCTGACCGAACAGCTGCGTGCCGAAGGCCTGCAGCCAGGCCAGGACGCGCAGCTCGAGCGCATCCGCCACAACCTGACCGAGATCGCCCTGACCCAGAGCTACCAGGACCTGACCGGGCAGATCATCCGTCGCGTGGTCGGCATCGTCCGCCGCGTGCACGAGGGCTTCGGCGCACTCGGCCTGCCGCCGGAACAGCATCGCACCGACCCGGAACTGGCCGGGCCGGCACTGAAGGGACTGGACCGCCACGCGGTCTCGCAGAACGACGCCGACGACCTGTTGTCGGATCTGGGGCTGTAAGCATGAGCGCGGTATCCGACGACATCACTGCCGATTTCATCATCGAGGCGCAGGAGATCCTGGACCGCCTCGGCGAACAGCTGGTGTCGCTGGAGCAGGCACCGCAGGACAGCGACCAGCTCAATGCGGTGTTCCGCGGCTACCACACGCTCAAGGGCGGCGCCGGCTTCCTCGGCGTCACTGCCATGGTCGAGCTGTGCCACGCCGCTGAGGAGGCGCTGGGCGCGGCGCGCGCCGGCCAGGCCGTGCTGCAGGCCCACCACTTCGACGCGGCCCAGCAATCACTGGATTACCTGCAGTCGATGCTGGACGCCGTGTCGTCCGGCACCGAGCCGGGCTATGCGCCGCCGGACCTGATCGCCCAGTTCGACGTGCACGGGGGTGCCGTGGCTGCGCCCGCCGCCGCAGCAGCACCCGCCGCGGGGGGCAGCGACCTGATCACCGACGACGAATTCGAGGCGCTGCTCGACCAGCTGCACGGTGGCAATGCTCCGACTGCGATCGCGCCGGCAAAAAAAGCCGACGACGGCCTGATCAGCGAGGACGAGTTCGAAGCCCTGCTCGACCAGTTGCACGGTGGCGCCGCACCGGGTGCCAAGCCTGCTGCAGTCCTGGCACCGGCGCCGGCGCCCGCGCCGCGCCCGGTCGCTGCACCGGCACCCGTGGCCAAGCCGGCGGCCAAGCCGCTGGCCGAGGCCGAACACACGGTGCGCGTTGATACCAAACGCCTGGACGCGATCGTCAACCTGATCGGCGAACTGGTGCTGTCGCGCAATCGGCTCAAGACCCTGCGTGCACGCCTGCGCGATGAAGAGCTGGACCGCGCCGTGTCGACGCTGGATATCGCCACCGCGCGCCTGCAATCGGCGGTGATGCGCACCCGCATGCAGCCGGTGGGCAAGGTCTTCTCGCGGTTCCCCAAGGTCGCCCGCGACGTTGCCCGCTCGCTGAAGAAGGAAGTGGACCTGGAGCTGATCGGTGCCGAGACCGAGCTCGACCGCAACCTGGTCGAGGCCCTGGCCGACCCGCTGGTGCACCTGGTCCGCAACGCCATCGACCACGGTGTGGAAATGCCCGACCTGCGCGAGGCGCAGGGCAAGCCGCGGATGGGCCATGTGCGCCTGTCGGCCCAGCAGGAAGGCGACTACGTCAGCATCGAGGTGCAGGACGATGGTGCCGGCATCGACCCGGAGAAGCTGCGCGCCAAGGCGCGCGAGAAGGGCCTGATCGATCCGGAAGCCGCCGCCCGCCTGAGCAGCGAGGAGTGCCTGCACCTGGTGTTCCTGCCGGGCTTCTCGACCAAGCAGCAGGTCACCGATATCTCCGGCCGTGGCGTCGGCATGGACGTGGTGCAGTCGCGCATCCGCGAACTGAGCGGCCAGATCCAGATCCAGTCGGAACTGGGTCGTGGCAGCCGCTTCCTGATCCGCGTGCCGCTCACCCTCGCGATCCTGCCGACCCTGCTGGTGCAGGCCGGCGAGGACGTCTACGCGCTACCGCTGGCACGCGTGATGGAAGTGCTGCACGCGCCGCGCACCTCGCTGGGCTGGTTCGATGGCCGCGCCGTGCTTGATCGCCGCTCGCACACCCTGCCGCTGGTCGACCTGCGCCAGTGGCTGGATGTGACGCCGGCCGCGTCAACCCTGCTGACCATCGTGGTGCTGCAGGCCGGCGAAGCCCGCTTCGGGCTGGTCGTGGACCAGGTGCGCGGGCGTGAGGAAGTGGTCATCAAGCCACTGCCGAAGGCCCTGCGCGGCCTGCGCGGTTATGCCGGTGCAACCTTGATCGGCGATGGTCGCATGGCCCTGATCCTGGACGTGGACGGGCTGCGTTGAACCCCGCCAGGGCCATGCCCGGCGACCCGAAAAACTGTGACTACCGTCTGTACGCGATCTACCGGTGTCTCAAGTCCCATTCATACACGCCGATACCGGAACCATGGATAGACTCAGCCTCATTGGACTCTTTCTCGCCCTGGCCTCGCTGGTCGGCGGCAGCATCCTCAAGGGCGCCGGCCTGGCGTCGTTGTGGTCGCCTGCGGCGTTCGTGATCGTCATCGTCGGCACCGTTGCCGCGATCCTGCTGCATACCGCGCCGGCGGTGTTCAAGCATGCGTTCAAGATCGTGCGCTGGGTCGTGCGCCCGCCGCACAGCGATCGCCGTGAACTGATCCAGCAGATCGTCGAGTGGAGCAACATCGCCCGCCGCCAGGGCCTGCTGGGCCTGGAATCGCAGGTGGAAGCGCAGCAGGACCCGTTCCTGCGCAAGGGCCTGCAGCTGCTGGTGGACGGCGTCGAGCCCGAATCGATGCGGCACATGCTGGAAATCGAACTGGGCAGCCAGGAACACCAGGACCAGGCCGGCGCCAAGGTCTTCGAAGCGATGGGCATCTACGCCCCGACCCTCGGCATCATCGGCGCCGTGCTCGGCCTGATCGCGGTGATGAAGAACCTGGCCGACCCGAGCAAGCTCGGCCACGGCATCGCCGCAGCATTCACCGCCACCATCTACGGCATCGCCTCGGCCAACCTGCTGTTCCTGCCGGTGGCTGCCAAGCTCAAGAGTGTGATCTCGCACAACACCCGCGACCGCGAAATGGTCATTGAAGGCCTGATTTCCATCGCCCAGGGCGAGAACCCGCGCAACATCGAAACCAACCTTTCCGGCTTCCTGCACTGACATGGCCCGCCGCAAGCACCACGAAGAGCACGCCAACCATGAAGCATGGGCGATCCCCTATGCCGACCTGATGACGCTGCTGCTCGCCTTCTTCGTGGTCATGTACGCGATCTCCTCGGTCAACGAGGGCAAGTACCGGATCATGGCCGACGCGCTCACCGATGCCTTCGGTGGCGCACCGCGCACCATCAACCCGGTGCAGGTGGGGAACAAGCAGGTGCAGGGTGGCGGCTGGGACAGCCCTTCGGTGATCAAGTCCGGCACCAAGATCGGCCCGTCCGCGCCGGCGCCGTCGCACGACCCGACCCTGCTGCCGTCGATGGCCTCGCAGATGCGCATGCCGGTCTCCGTGCACAACCAGGAACAGATCGCCCGTGCCGAGCGCCAGCTCAACAGCATCGCCGACCGCCTCACCGCTGCATTGGCGCCGCTGATCGACCGCGGCATGATCAGCGTGCGCCGCACCGAGTTGTGGATTGAAGTGGAGATCAACAGCGACATCCTGTTCCCCACCGGCTCGGCCGCGCTGGACGTGCATGCACGGCAGACGCTGGCCAGCCTGGCCGAGGTGCTGCGTGACGTGCCCAACAGCGTGCGCGTGGAAGGCCATACCGACAACGTGCCGATCGCCACCGCCACCTTCCCTTCGAACTGGGAACTGTCGGCCGGCCGCGCGGCCAGCGTGGTGCACCTGTTCGCCGACCAGGGCGTGCAGCCGTCGCGGCTGGCGATGGTCGGCTATGGCCAGTTTCGTCCGCGCGAAGAGAACGACAGCGCGCAGGGGCGCAACCGCAACCGCCGGGTGATGGTCATCATCCTGGCCGACACCTCGCATTCGGTGGATCCGCTCGGCCAGCGCCTCAATGCGGCCACCGGCCCCGTCGACAACAGCACCACCGAACAAGCCGCCGCAACTCCGGCCAGCGCCCCCACCTCCCCCATCGCACCGGTGAAGTTGCCGCCGGTGCCGGCTGGCAGCCGCGTCGGCGCCGCCGTTCCCCCGGCAATGAAGGAGTAAACCGATGCGCATCTGGGCAATCGCCAACCAGAAGGGCGGAGTCGGCAAGACCACCACCACCCTCGCCCTCGGCCGCGGCCTGGCCGCGCTCGGCCATCGCGTGCTGCTGATCGATCTCGATCCGCACGCCTCGCTCAGCCGCGCCTTCGGCGTACCGGTGGATCCGCCGCCGGCCGGCGTGCTGGAACTGTTCGGCGCTCCGCCGGTCGATCTTTCCAGCCTGTGCCATGCCAGCAGCATCCAAGGCCTGGACTATGTCTGCGCGCAGTCGGCGCTGGCCACGCTGGAGCGCCGCAGCGCCAACCAGCCCGGCCTCGGCCTGGCCCTGCAGAACGCACTGGCGCGCCACCAGGGCCAGCACGACTACATCCTGCTGGACTGTGCCCCCACCCTTGGCCTGTTGATGATCAACGCGCTGGCCGCTGCCGACCGCCTGATCATCCCCACCCAGGCCGAGCCGCTGGCCCTGCATGGCCTGGACGGCATGGTCCGCACCGGCGAGATGGTCGAGCGCTCGCGCCGCCGCCCGCTGCCGATCTCGATCCTGCCGACCCTGTTCGACCGCCGCACCCGCGCCGGCAACGAGTCGCTGCGCACCATGCAGGATCGCCATGGCACCCGCGTGTGGGAAGACGCCATTCCGATCGACACCCGCATCAGCAATGCCGCAGGCCTGACCCTGCCCAGCGTTGGTGAGGAGTACCCGGGCCGCGGCCTGGCCGCCTATCGCCGCGCACTGAACTGGATCCTCGCTCAGGATGCCCGCGCCCTGGAGCAGGCCGCATGAACAGCACCGGCGTACTGGACGACTATCTGGACGAACTGCTGGGCGAAGCGATCGCTCCGGCCGTCGTGCTTCCAACGCCGGACAGCGTCGCCCCGGCCCCGGCCAGCATATCGCAACCGGAACATGAGCCGACCTGGGATGACCTGCCGGCCGAGGTGATCTACGAAACCGACACCGTCGCCGCGGCGCCTGCCGCGGACAACGCCGCGCTCGAAGCCGCCTTCGAGGCCGCCGCAACGGCCGGCCGCGAACCCACCTGGGACGATCTGCCTGCCGAGGTGATCTACGAAACGGAGACTGTTGCCGTTGCACCGGCAGAGGACGACGCAGCACTGGAGGCCGCCTTCGAGGCCGCCGCAATGCCGGTCGCCGCTCCCGAGCGGGAACCGACCTGGGATGATCTGCCTGACGAGGTGATCCACGAGACGGCCCCGGCCAAGGCCGGCCCGGAGCCCACCTGGGACGACCTGCCCGACGAAGTGATCTACGAGACCGACGCGGCCGACAGCCATCACCTCGCCCACACTGACAGCCCCGGCCTGCAGGCTGCGTTCGAGGCCGCTGCCGGCGGCGCGGATGTCCCCACGCCGCCCCCGGCCGTGGTAGCGCGCCCTGCACCCGCGCCTGCCCCGGCTGCGCCCGCTGCCGTCGCGCCGCCGCCCCGCGTTGCCGTGGATGCCCCGGCCACCAACCGTCCCGGCACCTGGCAGGAACTGCAGGCACAGGCTCTCCAGCCCGCCAGCAGCCCGCATCCGCAGAACCGCCGCGCCGGCGAGCGCACCTCGCGCTGGCTGCGCCTGCGTTGCGGCACCCAGGCTTATGCGCTGGAACTGCTGAAGGTGCAGGAAGTGGTGCTGCCAGTTCCCCTGCTGCCATTGCGCGGCACCGCACCAGCGATGCTCGGCATCATGAACCTTCGGGGCCAGGTGGTACCGGTGATGGATCTCGGCCTGCACCTGGGTGCGGCCGCTGCCGAAGACGATTCGCAGACCCGCATCGTGGTGCTGGAGGAAGACGGCGAAACCATCGGCCTGCGCGTGTCGGCGGTGGAAGATGTCGCCAACCTTACCGACTCGCAGATCGAGCCGCCTGATACCGCGCGCATCTGCCAGATTTCCAACGACCTGTTCCGTGGCGTCGCCCGGGTCAGCCAGCGTCCGATGATCCTGCTCGACGCCACACGGCTGTTGAGTTGAGTCGGCGCTTTGCGCCGACGCGGTGCCTGTCGGGGACTGCAGGTGCCGATGCGCAGCATTGGCATCTCCCGTCCCCGAACAACACCGCATCGGCGCACCGCGTCGATTCCCCTAAAGAACCCTGCCGGGGTGCCGTTATGGATCACGGAACCGTTTGTCCGGAGCAACGATGAGCACTGTCGAACTGGGTGGGGATCTCGGCATCGAGAGCAGCACCGAGCTCAAGAACCGCCTCGCCCCGCTGGTGGCGCAGGCAGGCGAGCTGACCCTGGATGCAAGCCAGGTCGCCCGCATCCACACGGCCGCCGTGCAGGTGCTGTGTGCATTCGTGCAGGCCCGCCGCGAGGCAGGCCTGGGCACCGGCTTCCACGGTTGCACCGCAACCTTCCGTGACGCCGCGCGCCTGCTGGGCGTCACCCAGGCCCTGGGCCTGGACGCAACCCATGACAACCTGAAATCTGTGGAGAACGCTGCATGAGCGCACGTATCTTGGTGGTGGACGATTCGGCGTCGATGCGCCAGATGGTTTCCTTCGCCCTCACCTCGGCCGGTTTTGCCGTCGAAGAAGCCGAAGACGGCGCGGTCGCGCTCGGTCGCGCCAAGGGCCAGCGCTTCAATGCGGTGGTCACCGACGTCAACATGCCGAACATGGACGGCATCGCGCTGATCCGCGAACTGCGCCAGCTGCCGGACTACAAGTTCACCCCGCTGCTGATGCTGACCACCGAATCGGCCGCCGACAAGAAGTCCGAAGGCAAGGCCGCCGGTGCCACCGGCTGGCTGGTCAAGCCGTTCAATCCCGAACAGCTGGTCGCCACCGTGCAGAAAGTGCTGGGCTGATCGCCCCGCACCGCTCCCCTTCTTCGCTTCCGGAACGCCACTGCCATGAGCATGGACCTGCAACGCTTCCACGCCACCTTCTTCGAGGAGAGCCGCGAAGGCCTCGACGCGATGGAGGCTGGCCTGCTGGCCCTGGAATCGGGGCAGCAGGACGCGGAGATCATCAATTCGGTGTTCCGCGCCGCCCATTCGATCAAGGGCGGCGCCGGCACCTTCGGCTTCGATGCCATCGCCGGCCTGACCCACGTGCTGGAAACGCTGCTCGATGAGCTGCGTGCCGGCAAGCGGGCGCTGGAAGGCCACGCCGTCGACGCCATGCTGTCTTCGGTGGACGTGCTTCGCGCCCTGCTGCGCGAAGCCGAACACGGCCAGGCTGCCGACCCCGCCGCTGTCGCCGCAGTGAAGGCGCGCCTGGAAGCCGTTCTCTCCGGCCAGGCCGCATCGAGCGCTCCGGTCGCGGCAGCGGCCAAGGTGGACGATACCCCCGAAGCCTGGCAGATCGGTTTCACTCCAGCGCCGTCGCTGTTCATGAGCGGCAACGACCCGCTGCGCATCATCCGCGAGCTGGAACACCTCGGCTCGCTGCAGGTCGCCGCGCGCATGGAACGCCTGCCCGGCTTCGCCCAGCTCGACCCGCTGGAGGCCCACCTGGCGTGGGATCTGGGCCTGGTCGGCAAGGTGCCGCGCAGCAAGATCGAAGACACCTTCGCCTGGGTGCTGGACGACTGCGAACTGGACATCCGTCCGGCCGCGCCGCCAAGCCTGGCCACCCAGGCCCCGGCGGCAGCGGCCCCCGCTCCGGTCGCAGCGGCACCGTCGGCACCGGCCGTGCCTGCCGCCAGCGGTGGTGCCAGCCAGGAAGCGGAAACCTCGATCCGCGTCAGCGTCGACAAGGTCGATGCGCTGATCAACCTGGTCGGCGAACTGGTCATCACCCAGGCCATGCTCAAGCAGGTCTCGCACGCGCTGGACCCGGTCCACGCCGAGAGCCTGTTCGCCGGCCTGGACCAGCTTGAACGCAACACCCGCGACCTGCAGGAAGCGGTGATCGGCGTGCGCATGCTGCCCGTCGATGCGGTGTTCCGCCGCTTCCCGCGCCTGGTCCGGGACCTGTCCAGCCGCCTCGGCAAGCAGGTCCGCCTGCGCACCGTCGGCGAAGGCACCGAACTGGACAAGGGCCTGATCGAGAAGATCGCCGATCCGCTGGTGCATCTGGTACGCAACTCGATCGACCACGGCCTGGAAATGCCCGACGTCCGCCGCGGTGCTGGCAAGGACGAGACCGGCACGATCACGCTGGCAGCCTCGCATCAGGGCGGCCATATCGTCATCGAAGTCAGCGACGATGGCCGTGGCCTGGACCGCGCCAAGATCCTGGCCAAGGCTCACGAACGCGGCCTGGCCGTGCCGGACAACCCGACCGATTCGCAGGTCTGGGACCTGATCTTCCAGCCAGGCTTCTCCACGGCCGATGCGGTCACCGACCTGTCCGGGCGTGGTGTCGGCATGGACGTGGTCCGCCGCAACATCCAGGCACTGGGCGGCGAGGTGCAGATCGAAAGCAGCCTCGGTACCGGCACCCGCACGCTGATCCGCCTGCCGCTGACCCTGGCCATCCTCGATGGCATGACCGTGGCAGTGGCCGGCGAAACCCTGATCCTGCCCCTGGCGTATGTGCTGGAGGCGCTGCAGCCGCAGGCCGAGGACATCCGCAGCATGGCCGGCGAGGGCCGCGTGCTGCGCGTGCGTGGCGAGTACCTGCCGATCCTCTCGCTGAGCGAGTACTACGGCTACGGCAACCGCGCACCCGGCAGCGAATCGCTGGTGGTGGTGGTCGAAGGTGATGGCCAGAAGATCGCGCTGGAGGTGGACGAACTGGTCGGCCAGCAACAGGTCGTGGTGAAGAACATCGAGAACAACTACCGCCGCATCGGCGGAGTATCCGGCGCCACCATCCTCGGCGACGGCCGGGTCGCGCTGATCGTCGACATCGGTGGGTTGGTGCGCTCGCTGCGGACGCCGCAGGCGGCCTGATCCACGCTGCATGCGAACCATGGACCGCCGCCCCTCGGGGCGGCGGTTTTCGTTTGTGTTCGGCCTGCCAGGGGGGTCAGATTCCCTTCCGCAGGAACGGAATCTGACTGCGGGACGGCACCCCGAAACCAAATCGTGAACTCCGTCGGCACGATAGTTGCTGTCGCAACCACTTCATCCAATCGAAAACCGCGTCGCTGCAACGCTTCCGCGCTGCCCTCCCTACGCATCCGAATGTGATCTGCGTCCATAAAGTCCATCGAGACTGCGCCGCTATTTCGCATTGACGGCCGTCACCGAACCCCACCGGGAACCACCGTTCGCTCTGCAACCACCCCCAAACCGGCGCACAGACGCCGGCACTCTGCCCACCTGGAGCACCCTGCATGAAGTGGTTCCAAGATCTGCCCATCGCCCGCAAGCTGGCTGTGGGGTTCACCCTCACCACGTTGATGACCCTGATCCTCGGCGCGTTCGCCCTGCTGCGACTGAGCGAAGCCAACGCGCAGCTACGCGACATGGCTGGCAACGATATCCCCTCGGTCCAGCACCTGGGCGAGGCGCGCTCGCAGCTCGGGGAGTTCCGCACTTACGAACTGGCCCAGCTGAGCATGCTCGACCAGCCGGAAAAGGTGGCCGACTACAACAAGCGCATGGACGACACCGCCAAGGCCGTACATGACGAACTGGCGGCGTACGCGGCGCTGCCGGCGCTGGACAAGGAGCGTGAACTGTATCGCGCAGCCAGCGCGCAACTGGATCGCTACTTCGCCGCCAACAAGGCGATGCGCGACGCCGTGACCGCCGGTGACGGCGTCCTGGCGCGGCAGATCTCCGACGAGCAGTCACGCCCGGCGCGCCGCGACCTGTTCGCTGCGATGAAGGCACTGGGCGCCCATATCGCCGGGCAGATGGACGGCAAGATCGCCGACGCCAACGCCACCCATCGCAACAGCATGATCGCCATCATCGGCTGCATCATCCTGCTGTCGCTGGTGGCCGCCGCGCTGGCCATCGTCATCTCGCGCGCGGTCACCGGCCCGCTGGGCAAGGCCGTGCATGCCATCCAGGCGGTCGCCCGCGGCGATCTCAGCGTCAGCACCCAGGCCACCAGCAGGGACGAAGCCGGCAGGATGCTTACGGCCACGGCCGAAATGACCGCAATGCTGCGCCGTTTCAGCGAGCAGACGCAGCTGATGGCACAGATGCATGCCGGCCCGGACATCAGCCACCGTATTCCGGAAGACTTCCCGGGCGTCTACGGCCAGCTGGCCAGCGGCATCAACACGGTGATCTTCGAACACCTCGATGCGATCGTCGATGCCATTGAAGTGCTCAACCAGTACGCCATCGGCAACCTTGCTCCGGAAGCCCGCCGCCTGCCAGGCAGCCGCGCGATCCTGCACGAATCGATGGACGCCGCCAAGGCCAGCCTGCTGGCCATCAACACGCAGATCCAGCACCTGGCCTCGGCCGCCGCTGCGGGCGACTTCAGCCAGCGCGGTGACGCGCAGCGCTTCGATCACGATTTCCGCGTGATGATCGAGCAGCTCAACAGCATGATGCAGGTCGCCGACGGCAACCTCGGCCAGCTCTCGCAGCTGCTGCAGTCGATCGCCGCCGGCGACCTGACCGCACGCATGGACGGCCAGTTCAACGGCGTGTTCGCGCGCATGCGTGACGACGCCAACACCACCGTCGCACAGCTGACCCAGATCGTCAGCCAGATCCAGGCCAGTGCCTCCAGCATCACCCTCGCCGCTGGCGAGATCGCGTCCGGCAACAGCGACCTGTCGCGCCGTACCGAGCAGCAGGCCGCCAACCTGGAAGAGACTGCCGCCTCGATGGAGGAACTGACCTCCACCGTGCGCCAGAACGCCGAACACGCCCGCCAGGCCAACCAGCTCGCCATCGGCGCCCATGGCGTCGCCTCGCAGGGCGGTGAGGTGGTGGGCCAGGTGGTGACC